>NZ_SMSC01000077.1:0-1839 GCF_004359955.1 Candidatus Thiosymbion oneisti | reverse complement strand
CTCCTCATTGATGTTGGGCCCCGCCTGCATGTTGTTATTGCACAGCTGCCAGTAGCAGTTCAGCTTGCCGTCCTTGAGCATGCGCTGCATGAGCACCGCGTGGTAGCCCACCTTACCGTTGATGGTCCCCGCCGGCAGTTGCCAGACCCGCTCGGAAAAGGCGCGGTGCTCAGGCTTTTTCACTACCAGATCCGCCGGCAGGCGATGGACGAAGGTCCCCACCTCCCGCGCCGTACCACAGGCCGAGGGCTGGCCGGTCAGAGAGAAGGGGCTGTTGCCCGGCTCGGAGAGCTTGCCCATGAGCAGATGGACGTTGTACAGGAGCCCATTGACCCACACCCCGCGGGTGTGCTGATTGAAGCCCATAGTCCAGTAGGAAGCGACCTTCTTGTTCGGGTCCGCGTACAGCTTGGCCAGGCGTTCCAGCCGTTCTTTGGGCACGCCGGACAGCTCGTGGGCCTTGTCCAGGGTGTAGGGCGCGACGGATTCGGCGTATTCCTCGAAGCCGATCTTGGTGAGCTTGCCCTTGCCGGCATTGGCGGCCTTGCGCTCCAAGGAGTGCTCCGGGCGCAGGCCATAGCCGATATCCGTAGGCGTCTTGGTGAAATTCACGTGCTTGTCGATGAACCCCTGGTTATAGGCCTTGTTTTGGATGATGTAGTTGGCGATGTAGTTGAGGATCACCAGATCCGTATGGGGGGTGAAGACGATCGGGTTGTCCGCCAGCTCGAAGCAGCGGTTCTCGAAGGTGGAGAGCACATGGACCTCACACCCCGGTTTGGTGAGGCGGGTGTCGGTCAGACGCGACCATAGGATAGGGTGCATCTCGGCCATGTTGGCGCCCCAGAGCACGAAGGCATCCGCGTGTTCCAGGTCGTCGTAGCACCCCATGGGCTCATCGATCCCGAAGGCGCGGATGAAGGCCACCACGGCGGAGGCCATACAGTGTCGGGCATTGGGATCCAGGTTGTTGGAGCGCAGTCCCCCCTTCATAAGCTTGGAGGCGGCATAGCCCTCCCACACCGCCCACTGGCCGGAGCCGAACATGGCCACCCGGGAGGTCAGCTGGTCGACCGGCTTGCCCGCATTGTCCTTCAGATCCTTGGCGATGGCCTCCTTCCACTTGGCGGCCATCACATCGAACGCCTCGTCCCAGGAAACGGGCTCGAAATCCCCGTCCTTGGCGAATCGGCCGTTCTTCTTGCGCAGGAGGGGCTGGGTAAGCCGGTCCTTGCCGTATAGGATCTTCGGCAAGAAATAACCCTTGATGCAATTGAGCCCCCGGTTGACCGGGGCATCCGGATCCCCCTGGCTGGCCACGACCTTATCGTCTTTGACCCCCACCAGGACACTGCAACCGGTGCCGCAGAAACGGCACGGGGCCTTGTCCCAGCGCACGCCTTCATCGCCTTCCGCCGCGACGGCGGTGATGCTGACCGGCAGGGTGACCCCCGCCGTTGCGGCGGCCACAACCGCGGCCTGGGATTTGATGAACTCACGCCGAGTGATTTTCATGATCGACCTCTTCTGCTAAGAGACTGCCTAAGAACTTGCCCGGTTGGCTCCCTCGCCCCCTGGGGGGAGAGGGGGGGATCAAGGGCTTTATATCAAGCAACATCAATGGGTTGGTTTTTAGACAGCCTCTAAATCGTCTCCACCATAATGGTAGATCAGGACGGTATTGATGACGCCTTCCACACCCTTGATAGAGGCCAGGGTATCGGCAACCTCGCTCCGGCCCGTGTCCTCCACCGTCACGATCAGCTTGCCCTCCGCCCGGCCACCGTGGATCTCCACACCGGGCAGCGCCAGTAACCCCTGCTCCACCACCTGCACCCG
>NZ_SMSC01000076.1:0-1964 GCF_004359955.1 Candidatus Thiosymbion oneisti | reverse complement strand
AACCAGTAGAGTAGAGAGCAGGTTCCCGTGTCCTTAGATTTGGCCTATCCGTTGCCGCCCCTTTCGTCTGGCGGTGCCTCACGAGCCGAATCTTAGCCACGGTCGCCTGCTCCCCCTCATCAAACGCAGCATGCGGTTTTCCCGCACTGCGCTTTCCGGTTGTCTTCACATCCGAAGCTATCGCAGGGGAGCGTCCAGCCCTAGAGTTGCACCAAGCCCAGTCGCTTATACAGGTGCGTATACCAGGTTACCCCCTTCGGTGGCCGGAAGGGGCGCTGGCTCCGACGTTTCAGGTGCCGCACCATCCGTTGCTGGAGGAACCAATTCAGGGCGCGGAACGCGGGGCGGCTGCGTCCATGCTCGAAGTAGTTGGCCCATCCGCGGACCTGGCGATTGACCCTCGCGACCAGTTTCGGGATTGGAACCACGCTCTGTTTCGCGCCGATCATCCCTCGCAGCTTCTCCCGTTCGCGCGCACATGCCTTGGGGCTGGGAACCCGGTTGAGAAACCGCTTGGCACGTCCGAATCGGTCCCGTTCGTACCGCATGCGATAGCCCAGAAAGTCCAGGCTTGCTCCAGGCTCAGACAGCTTGATAATCCGGGTCTTCTCACGGTTAATCTTCAGGCCCATCCAGTCTTCCACGGTGGCGTCGATCCAGTCGCTTATGCACCGCCCTTGATAACGGGCGAGGATGACAAAGTCATCCGCATACCGCACCAGCCGTGCCCCGCTCCTTTGGGCCGGTCCTTCCGGACCGTGGAAGCGTTTATCCATCCAGTGCAGATACAGGTTGGCTAACAACGGGCTGATGACACCCCCTTGCGGGGTGCCGGCCCGTCGCTTGACCTTCCTCGGTGGTTGATGCCGGTCTGTTGGTTCTTCCAGGATCGGGGCACGCAGCCACTGACGGATCAGCTTGAGCACCGCACCGTCGGCGATCCGCCGCTCGACACACGCCATCAACTTGTGATGCGGAATCGTGTCGAAATAGCCCTTCAGATCGGCATCGTACACGGCGTTCTGACCAGCCTTCAGCCCCGCTTGCACCGCATCCAGCGCATCATGCGCCGAGCGGCCAGGGCGAAACCCAAAGGACACCGGCAGAAAGTCCGCCTCGAAGATCGGCTCCAAGACCAGCTTAGCCGCCGTCTGGACTACCCGATCGCGGACGGTTGGAATGCCCAGCGGGCGTTCTCCACCATTCGCCTTGGGGATCAGTTTCAGCCGCACCGCTTGCGGGCGGTAGCGTTTCCGCTTCAGGTCATCGTGCAGCTCTTCCATCAACCGCTCGACACCACCGGGGGCGCTCTCGATGTCCTCAACCCGAACGCCATCCACCCCAGGTGCGCCATCGTTAGCGGCCACCTGGTCCCACGCCGCCGCAAGCACGTCGGGCCGCAGGATCCGATCATACAAGGCGTAAAATCGGAACCGCGGCTCCTGCTTCGCTTTGATGTACAGTTGCTTCCTCAGCTTGAAGACCTTCTCCGGCAAGCCGCTCTCATTGACCGCAAAGGTCGTTGGTAGCTCGACATGCGTTCGCTCTGTAATGGTCCGGTTTTGCTCCGACAAGCAGATCACCTCCTTCCGAGAACTCAACGTGACAACCGTATGGCCCCTTCGCTCCCCAGGCATTACCCCGGTTCCTCACTACTCTGGGCCACGCCGACTTCCGGCGGACCAGCGCATGCGGTTATGTCTTCCCGCATCGCCTTCGGGTTACGAGCCCCAGCACGCCGGATCTCCCAGGTTCCCGATCAGTCTGTCGCGACGCGCCATCCGCTCTCACCCCGGCAGGCCACCCCGGTGCTTGCGCTGATTTCTTCCCGGTGCGTGCTGGCTTCGGCTTCTCTGGCAGCTTGGCCACCTGCAACTCGTGTTTCGAGGCCGTTCTCGGTTCAACCGGTAACGGCTTACGGCTCACCGCTTCGCTGTCCACGTCTTCCGACGCTTCGCTCAGGG
>NZ_SMSC01000075.1:0-2198 GCF_004359955.1 Candidatus Thiosymbion oneisti | reverse complement strand
CCAAATACACTTCCGATATTGACAATACGTCCGCCTTGCGGCATGTGCTGGGCGACCGCCTGGGTGAGAAAGAACACCCCTTTGAGATTCACATTGACATTGCTATCAAACATATCCTGCGTTACGTTCAAGAGATCTCCCAAAATTAAAGTGGCCGCATTGTTGACCAAAATATCGATTCGACCATGGTCGTCAACAATCTGTTTCACCAATCGTGCGCCAGCCTCAATATCGCCAGCATCGCATCGTACGGCACGAGCATTTACATCGTGCTTGCGACATTCATCTGCTACACTATTTGCCGATTCTGTAGATTGAGCGTAAGTGAGTATAATGTCATTGCCAGCAGCAGCCAGACGCTTACATATTGCCGCGCCGATACCCCGGCTGCCTCCAATAATTAAGGCGACCCTTTTTGTATCTACCATTTTGAGATTCCTCCATATTTAAATGCTTGAGGATAGTGATTAAGAATTGTTTCGGTTGATATAATTACCTCCTTCATCTGGCTCCCACGCTCCGGCGTGGGAGCAAATCCCGACGCTCCAGCGTCACAATATACTGGCCGCTGGAGCGGCCCAGCTGCGTTCCCACGCTGGAGCGTGGGAACGAGCACAACAAACACACAACAGCAAAATTTCCTCCACATTGTAGCGTTTGTTCTTTTCTAAACGCGGATCCCGAACCGCTGAAAAGTGGGAAAGCAAATCTGTGCACATACCTCAGACTCCTGGTTGGATGACTGAGGCAGAGTATGCAACTACTTGCTTTATAATGTCTTATTATTCGGTTGCCCTGGGAACGGACCGCTCTGAAGCGTAGAGGTAGTCTTCACCGTCCTCATCAATGACCCTAATGTCTCCATCTGCCGCAGCATCTTCATCCGGAATGACTTTATATATCTTGTGGCGTTCCAGGGATGCGGGGTAGTCGCAGTTATCAATGCACACAACATACCCGGTTGGTTTGTCAAAATGCTCGTTCGTGGTCATTCCAGGTAACGCTTTCGTTTCATCTCTCGTTTGCCAACTCCGTGAGCCTCGTACCAATGAAGCCCAGCCCTTCGGACTCGGCCAGTTCTCAAGCGAATAAAGGCGTATCCCTTTAGCTTCCTCCATTTTCCCTTTCCATACTGACGGTTGAGTCGAGCTATGTCGCGGATGCCAGGACCGCGGGCGATCAATTTGACGTCGGTTATCTCACCAATGAGATCGAATTCATGCCTGCCAACCTAGGTTAACCCGATTTGAGTTTGCCTCCGAATGCCCCTTTGCATGTAAACGCCGAACATTTTTTCTATTTTTCCTGCATAAAAGCTGCAAATGTTTGAACTACTATTTTCCCATCTCGTATCAAAAATGTGTCAGTGCCTAATTTTACATCCACACTTTCGTTCGTAGAATGCCAAACAACATAAGCAACATCTCCCGATATCTCCATACGATCCATTTTAAATTCGTAAGTTCCCGGCTTGAACAATCCACCAAAAAAACCGGTAAATGCAGCACGTATGCTGTCTAAACCTGTCAAAGTAGCGTCTTGAACAATGAGTACAGAATCTTCAGTATATTCTTTTATGATTTCATCGACATCACCTGCTGAAAATGCTTGAAGATGGTGATTGATAACAGTTTCGGTTGACATAATTCCATCCGTTGTTAGTGTGATTAATTGACCGCCAGAGGCGGTAATTATGTACCCCAGACGATGTCAAGGCATCAGATAAAAATGTTTTGCCAATGCAACGTTGGCGCTTCTGTTAAAAAAATTCCCTCGTGTTCCTGGTAGACTCAGGTCTATCTTGCACTCGTCTATAATCCACCTAACGAAATGATAAAGATTTGTGCAAGTTAGGCACGAATTTCGGTTCGGATTTCGCATAAAACCCTTAGGCGCTTAAACCGCCATCATTGTTTAGGATGGAGCCCGTTACATTGTCTGTATTGGCTCCAACCAAATACGCAACCATTTCCGCTATCTCCTCGACTCGACCATAGCGCTTGATTGCCGTCCGCGGCGTTAAAAATCCTGATAGAGAGCCATCCTTTGGATTCATATCCGTCTCAACCGGACCGGGTTGTATGCAATTTACCGTTATGCCCTGCGGGCCAAGGTCATGCGCCCACGCTCGCGTCAATCCCGCCATGCCAAACTTGGCCATCGAGTAAAGATCAAGCCCCGCCGTTGGTGCGACTTCA
>NZ_SMSC01000074.1:0-2273 GCF_004359955.1 Candidatus Thiosymbion oneisti | reverse complement strand
GTGTTGCGTTACGCCGCGTTCGACGCCGTGCTTCCCGAAGCCTTTCCCCGTGCGGCTAACGCAACCTCTCTGACTCCCACGCTCCAGCGTCATGAAACCTCGGCCGCTGGAGCGGCCACAGCGGCGTTCCCACGCCGGAGCGTGGGAACGAGAAAAAAGACTGGTAGCTGGCGACTGGTAGCTGGCGACTGGTAGCCGGTATCATCCTTAATCTCTAGGCAGCCGAATTCGGAGCATTTTCTATGTATATCGGTGACTATCTGGGCCGGCGCGCGCTTTATTCTCCCGATCGGATCGCGATCATCGATGTCGGTAAGGAGCCCGTGCTGCGGCTCAGCTACCGGGCGTTCGACGAGCGGGCCAACCGGCTTGCCGGCTGGTTGCGGGAGGTGGCCGGCGTCGGTAAGGGGGATCGGGTCGCCATCCTGGCCCGGGACGGGGTGGAGCACCTGGATGCCTTTTTCGCCTGCGGCAAGCTGGGGGCTATCCACACCGCCCTCAATTGGCGTCTGCACGCTCGGGAGCTGGCGGCCCTGATCGAGAAGACGGGACCCAAGGTCCTGCTCTACTCCGACGACTTCCGAGAGGCCGCGCGCTTCCTGCAGCAGGACGCGACCGACCGGTCCCATACCATCGGCCATTATCTGCACTGTGAGGGGAGCGGTATCCCCGGCAGTCATCCGCTCCAAGAGGTGCTGGAACGGACAGCACCGGCGGCGATCACCTGTGACTCCCTAGATATGGAGGACACCGCCTGTCTGCTGTTCACCGGGGGCACCACCGGCCTCCCGAAGGGCGCCATGATCAGTCATCGGATGATCGTGTGGAATGTGCTCAATACGGTGATCCACGATCTGCGCCATGACGACATCTATCTGTGTGTGTTCCCTTTGTTCCACGCCGGGGGCCTGTTCGCCTATCTTTCCGCTCAGATCATCTTCGGCAATACCAGTGTGCTCACGCGCCAGTTCGACCCGGTCCAGGTGCTGGACCTGATCGCGCAGGAGCGGATCACGGTCTTCGCCGGGGTGCCTACCATGTACCAGGCGTTGACCCAGGCCCCGAACTGGTCGAGGGCCGATCTTGGCAGTCTGCGGTTCTGCACCAGCGGGGGGGCCCCGCTGCCGGTGCCCCTGATCGAGCAGTACGGCGAGCAGAAGGGGGTCCGGTTCAAGCAGGGTTTCGGCATGACCGAATTCGGTCCCGGCTTGTTTGCCTTGCCTGCGGAGGACGCGCAGCGCAAGGCGGGCAGTATCGGACGCCCCAACTACTTCATCGATGCGCGGGTGATGGACGACGCCAACCGCCTGCTGGGGCCCGGCGCCGTCGGCGAGCTGGTGTTGAAGGGCCCCAGCCGCTTCTCCGGTTACTTCGCCGATCCCGAGGAGAGCGCCCGGGCCCTGGACGCGGACGGCTGGTTCCACACCGGGGATCTGGTCTACCAGGACGAGGAGGGATATTTCTTCGTCACCGACCGCAAGAAGGATATGTATATCTCGGGGGGCGAAAATGTCTACCCCACCGAGCTCGAGGGTGTGCTCTACCGGCATCCGGCCGTGTTTCAATGTGCCGTCATCGGGGTACCGGACCCACGCTGGGGCGAGGTGGGCATGGCCTGCGTGACCTTGAGACCTGGGGCGACGGCGACCGAGGATGAACTCATCGCCTTCCTGCGCGAGAACCTGGCCGCCTACAAGGTACCCAAACAGGCCCGGATCCTGGAGGCGCTGCCCTTGTCCGGTATGGGGAAGATCCTCAAGCGGGATCTCAAGGCGCAAATTCTGGCTGAGATGTAGCCCGGTCCATGAGCCGGGCGCGGCGAGGGGGGATCGTGGATGTCGGGTGGGCAATTCAGCTGCCAGCTACCAGCTACCAGCTACCAGTCGCCGGCTACCGGTAGCTGGTAGCCGGTGACTGGATGAATCCCAAAGACGCATATTGAGCATAGGAAGATCCGGATAGATGACAAAGGCTGAAGGCGGGATGCGCTGCGCTTTCCCGCCCTACGGGGCTGTCCGGAGGATTCGACTGGGATCATCGGTTCAAGGCGCTCTCTGGCTCCCACGCTTCAGCCTGGGAGCAAATCCCAGACGCTCCAGTGTCATGAAACCTTGTCCCGAGCGGACAACTGCGTTCCCACGCTGGAGCGTGGGAACGAGCCAAAAGGGGAGTTGGGGAGAGGGGGACAAAGCCCGTAGGGCGGGTCAGGCGCGTGCGCCAAGCGCCGCGATTGCCGCGGCGGTGGGCGCGCCGTCACCCGCCGGATGGCAGCC
>NZ_SMSC01000073.1:0-2536 GCF_004359955.1 Candidatus Thiosymbion oneisti | reverse complement strand
TTTGCGTCTCGGCCTCCGGTCGTAACCGCTCCCCGTCGAGTGCTGGGTCAGGATCTTTAACGGTTGCAGTCTCCCGCGAGCTGGTTTCGGATCCAGTCTCCTCCGGCAAGCCGACGACGCGTTCCTGAATCGAGGTATAGTCCGAAGTCTCCGGCGTTTCCGCCAGCCCCGCCCGCACCGGATTCAGATCCACATAGGCCATCGCTGCCAACAACGCCTTCTCATCGAGCAATGCCTGGCTCTTGAAGCGACCTTCCCAGAAACGCCCCTTCACCCCATCCTCCGCATTGGCCCGGCGGGCGATGTGCTCGTTGAGAGTACGCATGAACCAGGACAAATCGTGTAACCGCTCCCGATAGACCGCGGCAAGCGCCTCCACCTGGGCAACCTCCGCCTGGCTCATCGACCTTCGTGATTCTGAGAGATACCGGGTTACCAACAAAGGTCCGGTGAAGAGCGCTGTCCAACGCCTCAATACCTCCTCCATCGACCAATCCAAGGCCCGTCCCCGGTCGATGCGCACCACGATATGGTAGTGGTTACTCATCACCGCGTAGGCGGCCACATCAATGGCAAACAGGGCGGCAAGCTGCTGAATACGCTCGACAATCCAACCGCGGCGGTGGTCGAAATTCCGACCCGAAAACGGGTCCTCGCCACACAAGAAGGCGCGGCGCACACAACGACAAACACAATGATACCAGGGGGTGTCTTCAAGGGAGACGAGAACGGAGCGGGGAGCGGTCATGAGAGGTTCTCTGTGGTTCCGTGTCGAAAGGCAGCTTAGTTTGAGAGGGAAAAGATGTCAAACAAAGTGGGTGTCCTTCTCTTTCTTTTTTAACCGGGCGGCCACAATAGACCCTGATTTGACAAAATGCGCTGTCGGTCGCTCCGGTTCACGGCATTGTTAGCTGCTCTGCTGCCGCTCTAATGCCGACCGCAACGTCAGCAAAAGCAGAATCCTCATCTGTCCAATTTGAAATTGGGCGCGCATCCTTTGGAAGAGCCTGAATCTTACCAAATGGTGCCGGTTGCCAGTCGCAGGAGCGTAGAATGACAGGGATGACTCTTGCCTCTCCAGACTTATGTCGCTCCAAGGCCCGCCTCATCTCAACGTCCCAGCAGTAGTCGGAAGCCAAAAAGTTGGCGCTGATTAGGAATAGAATAATGTCCGCTCTTTCGAGTTCATCTGCGATTATTCCAGCGTAATCTGCTCCCGTATCAATTCGGCGATCGCTCCAGCTATCGATCACGTTTTGCCTCCTCAAAAGGCTCAGGTGCATCTGAAGTCTTTGGGCCATGGCCTCGTCAGCATGCGCGTAGCTGTAAAATAGCTTCACCGGACCGGGACGTCGTGTTTTGGGTTGTGGGATATTGAATTGACCAGCTTGAGCCCGGGCCAGCTCGCGCAACCGGTCGTTCTCTTGGGTGAGTGCGACTATCCGCTTGAGTAAGTCCTCATTGCTTGCTTCATTCGCGCGCACCCATCCGATAGCTGGGTTAAGGTTGATTTCTTGGATTAGACTTATGGCGACTTTGTATTGAAGTTCCTGAGCATTCTTCCAGTACTTGCAGTGGTGGTTCTGTAGCTTGTCGCGGAATTCTTGGAGCTTCTTCCGGGCCACTGGTTTCATCTCTACTTTACCGGCGGGTATCGTGTCTGGGTCTTGGTGCAGGAATGCCAAGACCGGCTTATTCGTTTTTTTGGCATAGTCGTATTCCCTCTCCGTGTAGCTGATACCGTCACTATCTGTGGATCCATACATTCCACCGATGATTAGTACATAGTAGTCGGAATCGTCGATGACCCGTTCGATCACTTCCCACGGCGTAGAGTCGGAAGCGGGAAACAGTTCCATCCCCGCAGGGAAGTGGTTCATGTTAAGGACTGCATCAAGAACGGCTTGCCGCTCCTCCTGTAGATCACGAAACGTCGAACTGATGAAGACTTGGTATCGAATATGCTTCATGTCTTCACCTAGCAGCTAACGTCGCAAATCAGCAGCGCGAGGCACGAGCGTCGGCTGGATTTGCCTTGTTAGGTGGCTAGTTGGAGTTACAGCCCCATACTCTAACGATACAATTCGCTCCACCATAGTTCCCACAATACCGAAGAGCCTCGCTTCTAGCTCGGCTTGAACTTGAAGCAGTGGCCCAGCCATACACAGTGCTGCCATGTGCCTGATCCGCAGCATACGCAGCACAGCCATTAGAGAATGTTTTTACAATATAACACCCGCTGCCACATTCTTGCAGAGCCCTATCTCGTGCATCTGACATAGTTGGGTAATCATATGAAAACCCATACTGAGAACCCTGATTGCCATCTATAGCCAGTGCGCCATTCGCTAAGGCAGTAGAGTTGTATATCACTATTACCGCTGACATCAATACAAATATACATTTCATGGTTTTTCTCCGGTTTTTACCTCGTTTTTACTACATCAGGTGATGGTAAGGCGAAGCACCGCCTAACTACAAGTAGACCTCAAAAGCGACGTAAGAAAATACGTCGAAAGTGAGGCCTAATCTGCTC
>NZ_SMSC01000072.1:0-2623 GCF_004359955.1 Candidatus Thiosymbion oneisti | reverse complement strand
TTGGCAGCTTGGCCTCCTGCTCCTTGTGTTTCGAGGCCGGTCTCGGGTCATCCTATAATGGCTTACGGCTCACAACTTTGCTGTCCGCGTCTTCCGCCGCTTCGCTCAGCGGCTTTCCCGCAAATTGGTACTTACCTGAACCGGTCTCGTTCCCCACGCTTCGTTACCTCCACGTGACTGACCGCAGCTACATCCCTATCAGCAATTCACATGGCAACCTCCTTTCAGATTGCTAGACTAACCAGACTTCTCCTGGCGCACCAAAGACACAAAGAGATACAAGGATAAAAGGGGAACGACAGAAAGCGTCAGATTTTTAGCCTGAGATGAAAATTCATCGGATTACCAACGGCAAGAGAGCAGCATTCTTTGTGTCTTTGTGACTTGGTGTGAGAAAAATCGATGCGGTTCGCTGCACTCACCACATCCTACGCGGGTTTTCTTAAAAGTACGGGTATTTATCTGAAAGCATAAGGTTTCACCCGTGTGAGATATTTCCCAATTTATACGCAGATGTACTAGAGTTCCTCACCGGTAAAGTAGGAGGCATGGAAATGCCTATTCCTATAGGAAATATTGCCTTTCAGGGTCACTGCAAACGTCAGCGGGCTATGTGAATAGAGAAAGGCATACAATGCCCTTTTGAGCATGGCCGGCTTCGAGAAGAGCCTGCTGATGACCCGCTTCATGTTCTTGTTCAATTCCGCTCTATCCATGTTTTCCGTATCCACCATGGCCCGGTTGCCGATGTTGTAATAGCCCCAGTCTTTGGGAAAATCCCGGTAATTGAGGCGATCTTCCTCCAAGAGTCGTTTTTCGAGTTTGGTGCCGGGGAACGGCACCAGGAAGGAAATGGTTGGAATATCCACATGCGAGCTGTCGACATAATCATAGATTTTGTCGAATATTTCCCGGGTGTCCAAATCATTCCCGACAATAAAGGAACCGACCACTGCGATCCCGTGATCATGTATTTTTTGAATGAAATCATTCTTCTTCACGTATTTGACATTGACATTCTTGCTCATATTGTGGGCCAGAACATTCTCGTCGGGGGATTCGATCCCGAGAAAGAGCGCGATGCAGCCGGCCCTTTTGGTGTAGTACAATACCCCCTCATTGTCCGCCACATTGACGGAAGTCTGGGCGATCCAGTATTTCTTTATTTTCCTGTCAATCATTCCCTTACAGATCTCGATGAATCGCCCCACATGGACCTTGCTGTAGCCGACCAGGTTATCGTCCGCGAAGAAGATGAATTTCTGTTTTACAAGCGCCAGCTCATCGAGCACCGCCTCCACCGGCCGCATGCGGTATTTGAATCCGTTGAAGGCGGTCACCGAGCAAAACTCGCAATTCATGGGACAGCCCCGCGTCGTCAATACGGAAGCCCATTGATACCTGGCATCGAAGAGGTGATGGGAGGGCGTGACAATGGTATCCAGAGAGACAAGCTCCCCCTCGTCACGATAGATCTTTTTGAGGTTTCCATTCTCGAAGTCCTGGATTACCTGTGGCCAGATGTTATCGGCCTCCCCGGCAACCACCGCATCCGCATACTGCAGTGCCTCTTCGGTGGCCATGGATGGATGAATCCCGCCCAGGATGACCGGCACCTTATGTTTCCGATACAACCGAGCGATTTCATAGGCCCTGGGCGCCTGGGGCGTCATGACGGTGATGCCTACCAGATCACAGGGTTTAAAGGTCGCGTCCTCGAAACTTTCATCCATGATCTCGCAGGTCCAGTGATCCGGCGTCAAGGCCGCGATATATCCCAGGCTCAATGGGGAATAACGGGTTACGGAATAACTGGCAAACCCCTCGAATAGCTGTCTGGGATTGACAAGAATCAGTTTTCTATGGTTCATCTGAGTAACTCAACCTCCAACCTATTTGCGTAGGGTGGGCTGTGCCCACCATTCTCTGGCTCCCACGCTCCAGAGGGTGTAAAAGTATTCGCTTTTTCTGATGTTGATGGGATGAAATTTTCGCATTTCACGCTAAATTCTGCGCAAAGTGGGTATAGGAGCAAGATATGCTGCCTAATTTTGGGAAATTGTGTCCCCCTGTCCCTCCCACTCTGAAAATTCGGTAATACTTTCACAGTCTCTCCAGCGTGGGAGCAAATCCGGACGCTCTAGCGTCATGAAACATTGGCCGCTGGAGCGACCATAACTCCATTCCCACGCTGGAGCGTGGGAACAAACCGGATTCGTCGTTTTCTCTTTCGTATTCCGACCTAC
This sequence comes from Candidatus Thiosymbion oneisti, assembly GCF_004359955.1. NCBI lineage: Bacteria > Pseudomonadati > Pseudomonadota > Gammaproteobacteria > Chromatiales > Chromatiaceae > Candidatus Thiosymbion > Candidatus Thiosymbion oneisti. The sequence continues at coordinate 377 of NZ_SMSC01000072.1, read as the reverse complement.
CACGGCAAGCGGCCAACCGCTAACTTAATGGCATTGGGCTATGCCCACCATTGGTTCTATCGGCATTTTATGGCGGGCACAGCCCACCCTACGGGAATGCGGTGCTTGGTTTTTGGGTAATACATGGCTCGCTTGTACATTGGTTTACTTCGATTGTGATATGAGATAAATTGTCGATATCACTCAATAGCTTCCTGTAATGTTCCACCGGTTGCGGAAAGTGTGTAACCAATGAAATGATTACGGCATAATCGTCAGGTCCGACTTTCCATAAATGCAGGTCAGAAATACGATTATCCGCATCCGACTCCATTTTTTCCTTGAGGATGGATCTTTTGTTTTCTTCCATACTTTCATCCACTCAACCACTATGCACT
>NZ_SMSC01000071.1:0-2735 GCF_004359955.1 Candidatus Thiosymbion oneisti | reverse complement strand
AAAGAGATCTTCGTTGCTCAGCGCGAACCTGAAGCAACTGAATAATTCTATCTACCACTTTTACTGCTGAATCAAACATATATGTTCTTGTAGCTAACAGGTAGTAGACAGCGAATCGCCGTGTTTAAGTACGGCGAGACGCCTTATATACCACAACGATTTCTTCTTTTTCAAATTCATGAATATCTCCATCAACCCATTTAGAAACAGTGAGTTAAGCTCTGCGGACGACTTGTTGCCTCGGTCTCCTGAGCGAACAACTACGGCGAATTTCCATCTAAGGATTATTGATATTTAGAAGGTCCACCCGGCGGACTCTAGGGTCAATCAAATGGTTGGCTGTTCGACCGAACTTGTCATCTCGACCGTAGGGAGAAATCCTTGCCCGAGCGTAGCGAGGGATCTTTAGCGATAGGATAGCGATAGGACAACCACCAAAGTTACAAGATCTCTCCTCCGTCGGGACTAGGATTTCTCGCTGCGCTCGAAATGACAAGCAACCGGCCCTCTCCCGACGAGGGTGTCGCAAAAGTCATTTCGAACCACAGAGAGCACAGAGAGCACAGAGAGCACAGAGAAAGGAATCGGCCAATTCTCTGCGAGAAATGGGGTCAGGTCTTGATATGTGCCTTCAAGAGTCACGGATCAAGACCTGACCCCATTTCCTCGCGTTGAAGCCTCACGGCCCACCCGCCACTCATCACTAACCACTCGACAGTATTCCGTGGCTCAGGTTGATGCTATTGTTGGACCTTGTCGTTATCATGCTCGTAATGTCCCCAAGGCGTGATCTTTGCGAGAGTTTCCGTAAGTGCGTCCTTGGCCATAGCCGCTTCATAGTCCATCTGCAAACCTGTCCAAAAACCCTCAGACATACCAAAAAAACGCGAGAGGCGTAAGCCTGTGTCGACCGTGATGCCACGCGAGCCCGCAACAATCTCCCCGATGCGACGCTGGGAAACTCCAATTTCCTTGGCAAGGCGATACTGCGTGATGCGGAGCGGTTTGAGGAACTCTTCCATGAGAATTTCACCTGGATGAGGGTAGGGAACATGACGCATAGCGATGCTCAATTAGTGATAGTCAACGATTTCAACGTTTGTAGGACCTTCAGCGGACCACTCGAAGCACACTCGAAATTGGTTATTGATCCGAATGCTGTGCTGACCTGCACGATTTCCCACAAGAGCCTCTAATCTGTTTCCTGGCGGGACTCTGAGATCCTGAAGCGTGGCTGCTCGATTGAGCATCGCGAGTTTGCGCATTGCAACAGTCTGAATGTTGACGAAGCGCTTAACCCGATCACCATTGAAAAGACGCCTTGTGTCAGCGCATGTAAAGGATATGATAGCCATACATAATACTAACGATCCTTGATAGTATTGTAAAGCGTTAACATAGCCTCTGGTTTCCAGAGGCCCAACGAAAATGCTCCATCAGGTTGTCCGGCAGGTCGTCAAAATCCGTTGCCATGCGGACCAGGCCCTTGGCCTCGCCGAGCCGGCGCTGAATCTTCGGCGTGGATTGTAAGCCTGGGTTGAGCCGCTGTTGTCTAAAACCGATAGGTTTCTCCGGCTTCGAGTATCTGGGTTTCCGCTTTCAGCTCCCGTTCCATCCGCGTGAGGGAATGATCGCAGCTATCATGGGCCGACGGGAGGACCCGGTGCGGGTCGCATTCATCGAGGGCAAGAATGGTACGACTCAGGTCATCGTCGGTAATCCTTTGCCAGGGCGGTTTGCCGGTACCCAGGATGGTCTGAAATTGGATGCCGACGCGGTTGCCCCTGCCGCCCGTGATGGGGAAATGCAGCCCACCGCCGATCACGTAGATGGGTTCCTGGGAAAGACGACCGGCCATCTCGACGATGAGCTCGATGGAGGGATGTCCGCATCCGGTGAAGATAACCAGCCCTTTGTTCTTTACCTGGGCAATGAGCGCCTGCTCTTCGGTAAAACCGAAGAAAAACAGGCTCCTGGCCAGCGGACCGGTGGTGGCGATTCCGCAGGTCAAACCCCAAGCCTTGTCCACCACTTCGCATTGAAGGCCTTCCGCCTTTCCTACGGCGGGGAGAAAACAGGGCCGTCCTTGCGGAATCGCCAGCTCCTCGGGCAGGGTGACACGTTTGGAGCGGCTCGCCCTCAATCCGCCCATGTGATCGGGGTGGAGATGCGAGATCACCAGGGCGTCTATCCGATCCGGTTCTATCCCCAGCTTTTCCGCGTTGTGAGCCAACGCCGGACGCTCGGGACCGAAACCCACATCGAAAAGCAGCGAGCCCCTGTCGGTTCGGAACAGATAGGAAACACCGGCATCGCCCAGGAATCCCTGTTTGGTCTTTTCTTCCACCAGGACCGTCAGCTCCAGAAAGTCGAGTTCCGGCAGGTCCAGGGGCTGGGCTCGGTCGATCCGTTCCCGATTCAGCTTGGCCGCAAGTTCGCGGTTTTTCTTAAATCGCCTGTTTCTGGCGATCAGCAAAGGGACGATGATGGGCGATGCCGTGCCCAGCAGCGGCCACCATAAAGGAGATATGCGGAATGACATTTAACTACCCGTTGCGCGTGAATATTTCACCTTGCTCGTTCCCACGCTCCAGCGCCTGCCTGCGGCAGGCAGGTGGGAATGCAGTTATGGTCGCTCCAGCGGCCGAGATCCCTCGCTCCACTCGGGACCAGGTTTCATGACGCTGGAGCGTCAAGATCCCTCCTCCGTCGGGACAAGCTTGCTCCCACGCTGG
>NZ_SMSC01000070.1:0-2773 GCF_004359955.1 Candidatus Thiosymbion oneisti | reverse complement strand
GGCGACGTCTGCTTGTCGCAACCTGATCACAGCGCAGGAACCCTACGTTTTCCTGGAGCCGTCGCTGAACGATGCCTACCCGCGGGTTGGCATCGTGTATGACGACAAGACGAACAAGGTGTGGAAAACGACCGATACGTTTCTGAAAGCGCAAGGGCTTGTTGTGCCTGGCTATAACAACACAAAGCCCAATGGAGAGGCCCGTGGCGTGGATGCATTCAGCGCCACGATCCAGCGCGCGACCATCATCAACGAGTGGGTTGCTGCGACAAAGGAAGGGGACACCGAAGCCGAGTGGGTGGTGACCTTCCCGACCAAAGCCTTCTATGTGGACCAGTTCGCCCATACTCAGGCGGCGATTGCGGACGGCACCACCCCTCTCAACAACCGCTGGGAGACCCGGTATTTTAAAGGCGGTGCCTATGTGGCTCTTGGCGCGACCCCGGCCGCTGAATATTTAGCGGCGCCGTATCGCCCCTTCAAGGAGAAATTTAGCGGGCAGTCGTGCAGTCAGGTGACCTTCACGCTCTTCGATCGGGATGAGGTCTCCCCGAACGCGCCTACCCCTGATACCATCATCGACTCGCCGGCCCCGGTGACAGTGGCCGAAGTGGACTCGTTGTGCTACGAAACGAACGTCCTGAAGTTCAGCGAGGACAGTGGGATATTCGGATCCGACCTGGCGAAGACGGTTGATGTCAGTGGTCTGGCTATGAAGAAGGGTTGGATGGAGCTGAATCTGGCCGTTGATGCCGAGGCGAAGACCGGGTTGCCCCTGACGGATGATGGGACGGCAGCCACGGCGTTCCAAGGCTTGCCGGTCATCGGTTTCATGATCAAGAGTCGTGATCGCGGTGATCCGGCGATCAACTATGTGAGCACCATTACGCACGCCTACACGCGTAAGACCGATACTTGGACGCAATGGAATAATTGATCGTTCCATGATGCCGGCTATTCCCGGGTGGGGATGGTCTGGCTCCTACAAATGGGTGGGGCCACCGGCCCCGGCCCCACCATTTTTTTGGGGAGACGATTGCCGATGCGGCCAGCGATGCTTGTGCTCACCATCACCTCAGTGTTTCAGCCTGTCTTGGCGGTAGAAGCACCCGAGGAGATAGCCGATGGATCCATCCTCAGCAGGGGCGGTGGTGTGGCGTTGACGCGCGCCGATTATGCGGATTCTTTCGCGGGCCTTGAGATACCGCCGGAGTTTCGTCAAGGCCTGTTGGCCAGTGACGAACGGTTACGGGAATTCGTGCTCGATTTCCACTCCGATAAGGCCCTGGCGCGACAGGCCGAGTCCATAGGTTTGGATGACGCCCCGGAGTTCAGACGTGCTCTGAATGTAGTTCGGGAACGGCTACTGGTTCGGGCCCTGATGGACCGCCAGCAGGTAGTCGCCGAGGACACCGAGGCGCCGGATTTTCTGGCCCTGGCGCGGGAACGCTACGCCGTCGATCCCGGTGTCTTCGCCGTCCCCGAACGGCGCAAGGCGGCCCATATCCTGATCCGGGATATAGTGCCGCGGGGCGAGAGCTGCCGGTGCGAACCCCCGATTACGATCGCGGATCTCCAGGCACGCTTGGACCAGGGGGCATCCTTCGCGGAGCTTGCAAATCAGTTCTCCGAGGATGAGAAATCCGCCGCCCAGGGCGGCCTGATCGATCTCTGGGTCACTAAAGAGAGTGACGAATTCGTGCGCCCCTTCCATGAGGCCTTATTCGCATTGCCACGCCAGGGGGATGTGAGCCCCCCGGTGCGGACTCAGTACGGAACCCATCTGATTCAATGGGCGGACACCGAGCCTGGCCGAATACCGGAGTTCCAAGAGGTCCGTAAGGCGTTGATGGCGCGTTTGCGCAGGGAATACGTGAAATCGAGACGATCCAGACTGCGTAGCCAGGCCTATCCGGACCTCGATTCGCTACGCCTGGATGAGATACGGGCCCTGCTCGAACAAGTCGAGCCCTCACACTGAGGTCAAGTGGATGTTCCTGTATGGTTTGAGGATCGCCAGGGCCTGTGTGTGGCTTGCGGCGCTTACCTTGATTGCGTGCGGAGAGGGACCCGGGTCCGCAGCGGATCCGGAGACCGCTCTAGGGCAACGGGTGCAGGAACGTTGGCAGGCATTACTGCGACGCGACTATAATGCCGCTTATGAGAATTACGTCTCACCGACCTACCGCGCGGTGTTTACGCAGCAGCACTTTTACCGCGGTTACGGCGAACAACTCCGGCGTGATCGGGTAGAGGTCGCCCGCATCGATTTCACCGATGAGACCGAATCGGCAGCCAAGGTACTCGTCAACATCTATTTCACCACCGAGGTGGGGGGCGAGCTCCGGCAACTGAGTGGCGAAGGCAAGGAGTACTGGACCAAGATCGAAGGCCAATGGTATCTGGTGCCTGAACCCGGCGGTGGGTTGTGACCGGCTTCGCTCGGCAATTGACCACGGACATTCCGCCAATTCTTTATGTTCGCTAATCTGAACTGAAAAACCAGGAGAGTTGACTGATGAAGACGTTTCGTAAAACACCCCTGAGCCTCGCCGTCGCGGCGTCCTTGGGCATGGCCGTTACCGCCTTCGATGCCGGTGCGGTCAATCTGGCGAAGGATGGTATCGGAGAGGTAGCCATCGCCCCTTATTACACCACCCGCAAGGGCTGGATGACCCTGATCAACCTGACCAACACCGAATCCAAACCGATCGTGGTCAAGGTCCGGATCCACGAGGGTCGCAATGCCCGTGACGTACTCGACTTCAACGTC
>NZ_SMSC01000007.1:0-149116 GCF_004359955.1 Candidatus Thiosymbion oneisti | reverse complement strand
AGAATCCACACCACCCGACAGCCCGACCATGACGGTGGGCCGGTGGGCAATCGGGGCTTGGACATTCTGGGGCATAAGGTTCGGATCCTGATTCACGGTGGTCGAGCTGATACCTGCTTGGCACACAGGCGGTAATCTGCTATCAGTTAGCATGACGAGAAAACGGGGGCGCGATTCCCGATGACCACTGAGATCACAGACTCCGCACCAACCGCCTTGATCGACCGCTTCGGCCGCCGGATCACCTATCTACGGATCTCGGTCACCGACCGGTGCGACTTCCGTTGTGTCTACTGCGTGGAGCCGGACCAGCGCTTCGCTCCCCGTGACCAGCTGCTCAGTCTCGAGGAAATCGCGCAGGTGGCCCGGACCTTTGTAGGCCTCGGCGTGCGCAAGGTTCGCCTTACCGGCGGTGAGCCCCTGGTGCGCCGCAACGTCCTGTGGCTCATGCGCGAGGTCGCCTCCCTGTCCGGGCTCGACGAGCTGGTGATCACCACCAACGGCGCCCGGCTCGCGGAACTGGCCGCACAAATCCGGGCGGCGGGCGTCAGACGTATCAATATCAGCCTGGACAGCCTACGGCCTGAACGCTTCCGGCGCATCACCCGCAAGGGGGATCTGGCCGCCGTGCTGCGCGGCATCGACGCCGCCCTCGCCGCCGGCTTCGAGCGCATCAAGCTCAATGCCGTTATCCTCAAGCACCGCAACCACGACGAGATCCTGGACCTGGTGCAGTTCGCCGTCAACCAAGGGATCAACATCAGCTTCATCGAAGAGATGCCCGTAGGACAGATCGGCGAACATGACCGAGCGCAGGTCTTCTATTCGAGCGACCGCATCCGTTCCGACCTCCGGTCCCGTTTCCAGTTGGTCCCCACCACGGAGACCACCGGCGGACCGGCGCGTTATTACCGCGTCCCGGGGACCGAGACCCGGGTGGGATTCATATCCCCCCACAGCCACAACTTCTGCAGTGATTGCAACCGGGTCCGGGTCACCGCCCAGGGTCGGCTGTTGCCGTGCCTGGGGCAGGAACAGGCCCTGGACCTGCGCCATATCCTACGCGAACACCCAGAGGATGAAACCAAGCTGAGCCAGGCCATCCGCGATGCGATGCAGCACAAGCCCAAAGGCCACGAATTCGGCCGCGGGGCGGATTCCGTCCTCCTCCGCCACATGAACATAACGGGGGGGTGAGTGAGGACCGTTTGTCCAGTGGGTGGGCGGCGAGGGCGCGCAGCCGCCCACGGGACGGACAGGACGTCCGTCCCGGACCAGCAAGCGGAGCAGGGATAGCGTAGCGCAGATGGAACGCAGCCGAGCGAACGCCCTTCAGGGATGAAGGGCCGGGAGATGCACCAGGGATGGTGTTCTCAACCATGCTCCGGACCGTCGGTCCAATGGGTGAGCAGCGAGGGCGCGTAGCCGGTTATCAGCCACGCTTTCGGGGGGATACGCTACGCTTTCCCACCCTACTTTCCGGGGTGTGCTCTGCCTGAAGAAACAGCGGAGCCGCACTAAGAGGCTATCTAAAAACTAACCCATTGATTTTAAGCCGGTAGGCTGAGTTGAGGGACGAGACCTAAGCAAACCAGGCTGACGGCTCTTAGCCCGTAGGATGGTTCCCTTTGAAGCAACCCGGAGGTCTTTCATGGCACTGATGGAATGCAATTTCTTCTCCGACACGCTAGGGCTCTGCTGTTCGGCCAAGGTGATCCTGCCGCAGTGCACGGTGTCTCAGATCGGTCTCAAAGGCGTCGTCGGGAGCGGCGAGTTCCCCGTTCTCTATCTCCTCCACGGCCTGAGCGACGATCATACGACTTGGCTGCGGCGGACGTCGATCGAACGCTACGCTTCCGAACTGGGACTGGCCGTGGTGATGCCGGCCGTGCACCGCAGCTTCTATGCGGACATGGCGTCCGGCTATCCCTACTGGACCTTTGTCAGCGAGGAACTCCCGCAGATCTGCAGATCGTTCTTCCGTATCAGCAGCGCGCGCGAACACACATACGTGGCCGGTCTGTCGATGGGCGGCTACGGCGCGTTCAAGTTGGCGCTGCGCTGTCCGCAACGCTTTGCCGCGGCTGCCAGTCTGTCCGGTGCGCTGGACCTGTCGCCAAGCGTGATGGACTGGGACGATCTCGGCAGCGACCTGCGCCTGGTCTTCGGCGATCCGAAGGGCTTCGACGGCAGCGGGCACGATCTCATGCGTCTGGCGCGTCAGCTGGCCGCGAGCGACGGACCCAAGCCGAAGCTCTGGGCCTGCTGCGGCACGGAAGATTCCCTGATCGAAGCCAATCATCGCTTCCGCGACCAGGTGCAGGAATTGGGTCTCGACTTCCACTATGAAGAAGGTCCCGGCAGTCATGACTGGGGCTACTGGGACGAGCAAATCCAACGCGTCCTCGCTTGGCTGCCGCTGCCCGCTTAACAGGCCGGTTCGCGGGAAATCCCATACGACTTCCTCAACTCCGCTGCCTTGACTGTGCCGAGGACGCGATGTACCTCCGGGACAACCACGAACGTTTCGCCAAGATCTTCGACGCCTGGAAAGTGGCGAACCGCGACGATCTTTTCAGCGTGGTGGGACTTGACAACTATGAAGAAAGCAGCAAACAGCAAGCCCCGCAGTCACCGCTGGCTCGGCCAACTGGTCCTGATCCTGGCGATCTTCATGGTCCTGCACTGGTGGCGATCGGAGCCCCTCGCCAGCGGCGATGCCCCGGCCCTGACCGGCGACCTCGCGGGCGGGGGGAGGTTCGATCTCGACGGCTTGCAGGGCAAGCCGGTCCTGGTGCATTTCTGGGCCACCTGGTGCCCCGTGTGCCGATTCGGTGATGACACCATCGCCGCCATCGCGGAGGATTTCAACGTCATCACGGTGGCCATCCAGTCGGGAGGAGCCGCGGAGATCATGGGGCATCTGAGCCGCGCATCCCTCTCCTTCCCCGTCATCCCCGATTCCGATGGAGTGCTGGCGACCGCCTGGGGGGTATCCGGCGTACCCGCCAGCTTTGTGTTGGACGGCAGCGGTCGCATACGATTCGCTACGGTCGGCTATACCACCGGAATCGGGTTGCGGGGACGCCTGTGGGCAGCCGGCATGCTGGATTGATCGGCCGGAAAGACCGAGCCATGCTCACATCTTGCCTCGACCCGCGCCCTGAATATAATGCCGCAGACTTAAGAAACCATTGCCATTTCTCAGGAGAACCATCATGCCCACTTACGATTATCGCTGTGACGCCAACGGCCGGGTGTTGGAGGTCAACCACCGCATGAGCGAAAGCCTGTCCACCTGGGGCGAGCTCTGTAAGTACGCCGGCATCGAGCCGGCCGGCACCCCGACCGATGCCCCTGTCCACCGCCTGGCTACCGGCGGCAGCCCCATCTCCAGCACCAATCTCGGCAGCGGCACCGCTCCCGCCCCTGCCTGCAACACCGGGGCCTGCTGTCCTACCGGCATGTGCGGCCTCAATTGAGGCGATTTCCTCAAAAAGGTCGGTCGGGTTAGGCATGGTTCCGGTGTTCGGTTGTCCGATCAACCCGGGCTTGTCATAGCCCGACTGCCAAGAAAACGACGCATCACGCGGATCTTCACGGATCGATTCGTGCCGATCCGTGCGATAACATCCCAGCGGTCCGCACCGCGGACCCGACCAATAATCAGCTGGTCAGCGTAGGGTCCGCTGCGCGGACCTTCGGAAGCTCGCATAGGGTGGGAAAGGCCAGGCGCCGTCCCGCAGGGAGCCTGGCCGCATCCCACCGCAAGGCGGGATGCGCTGCGCTTTCCCGCCCTACGGTCCTCAACCGAACACCCAAGCACGCGCCTAACCCGGCCTACGGACTACGGCTCGTAGCGTCTCCGAGACACTCCGCGCCGCGGAGAACATCAGGCTGGTGTCCACCATTGCGTATACACGGGAACCGAACCTGCCGGCGGTCCGGCGTTATCCGGTGCGGCCCACAAGGCGTCTGCTCTGACCGTTGCCGACAGCTGGTCATTGGGTGGGTAAGCCGTCTGAAAGACGGCGGTCCCAGCGTCCCCGGAACCGCCGACACTTTGTCGGCCCCTGGGACCGCCGACATTCTGTCGGCTTCTGGGATCGCCGACATTTTCTCGTTCCTATGCGCTGCGTGGGAACCAGAGACCGGGAGAGGGGCTTTTACGACACCCTCCCCAGGGGGCGAGGGAGCCAACCGGGCAAGTTCTTAGACAGTCTCTAACGCAACCGACACCCCAAGTGAGGTCCGCCCGAACAGGCCGCGCGGGGGATCATGTGGGTGTCGATTGCGTTAAGACGCCGGCATGACCTAAGCAGACGATCAGCACGCCTTGGTGCGTCGAATGCAACACGTCAACTCTCTCATCGACCTCCCACTGACCACTAAAGAAGGTCGGCGGGGGAGATTGGCCTCCCACGGGGTCGCGCCGCGAACCCGCTAGCTGACTATTCCTACGCCGACTTAGCCGGTATACCCCGCAATGCCATTAAGTTAAACGTCACCGGCGCCGTTTGTGATTGATCGATCCCTGTTTTTCGTTCGCCCTCTCCCCAATCCCTCTCCCGGCGGGAGAGGGGCTTTTGCGACACCCTCGCCGGGAGAGGGGCTTTGAGGCTTAACTTAATGGCATTGGTATACCCCGAACCTCGTGATTTCCACTCCGAATCACGCGAATCGACACGAATCCGTTCGCGTTGATTCGCGTGATTCGTGGTTTTTTCGACCATGGATATCAGATTAATCCGATGTTATTTCATTGCCGAGGGGCAATACTTTAAATATTCGCTTGGATCATGAGCGTCGTAATCTATTTTTCCTTCGCAGGATTGCGTTCCGAGTAAAAACGCAATAGTTGTGTATAGGATTAGGTTTATAAGCTCGTAAGATTTATCGCACTCGATTCGGATCTTATCATGCCGAAGAAATCTTCTCGGATGCTGTTTTTTAGGGGGTAATCCTTATGGTTGTTTTCCGATTTCTTTTTCTATCTCTTTGTTAAAACTAGTTTTTTTATATTCAAACTGATAAATGACGGTTTTGTTAAAATTCTTTTTATCCTATTGACAATGCTTCTACAAGGGCTAAACTCTTTAATTATCTTGAATGGATGAACGGATGACCGTTTGGTCCATGAGGTCCATTATGGAATGACCATTATCGAATAGGATATGTGGTCCGGAGTGCGGTGTAGTGGAGACGACCGTGAGACGGGGGGTCCGTACTAGTTACGGTCGTAGTTAATGCACTGTGTCATTAACATTTCGGGAAGGAGGAACCAGTCGTGGCATTGAATAGCTGTTATCAGGATCTGACGGTGACGGGCTCCGTGGTGGGTATTGATCTCGACAAACCGTCATTTTCCGTCAAGGCCCGTTCGGGTGATGTGTTCGAGGCTATAGTAGGACCGACTACCTGGTACCAGATGCTCTCCAACCTGGACCAGCTGGAACGTGACCGGGTGCCTGAGCCGGAGGGTGAAAAGAGCGGAGACGGCGTTCGCGATGACCTAAAGCGATACATGCAGGTGAATCGCACTGTCACCGTGAACGGGGTGATTTACAAGGACGACGAGAGGCAGCGCTACGAGGCGCGGGCGGTGCACCTGTTCGGTTCCGAGCCGGACACCTATGTCTATGAGGAGACCCACTGGTGGCTGTCCCAGCTGAGCCTGATGTCGGACCGCTGGTTGGATCTGTTGTTCGAGCACCGGCGCAGCTATGCGATCGACGATTTCTCCCACTTCTACCGCACCAGTCTCAACATCACCGGTCAGCCGCTGAGCGAAGACCAGGAGTGTGCGACCCTCTCGAGGCTCATCTATGGCCTATCCTCGGCCTATCTCCTGACCGGCCAGAACCGTTACTACCTGGCCGCCAAGGCCGGTGTCGCCTACCAGCGCCAGGCCTTTCGCAGCCTCAGCCACGATGGCCGCCACTGTTTCTGGGCCTATGGGCGCCGGCGCGACGCTGCCGGGGAGCGCCTCATCATCCCGTCGCAGAACGGGGATGACCATGACACCATCCCGCTCTACGAGCAGATCTATGCCTTGGCGGGCCTGGCCCAATACTACCGGATCACCTTGGATTGGGAGGTGCTGGAGGACATTCAACGCACCGTCAATACCTTCCAGGACTTCTACTGGGACCCCGAGTCCGAGCGCAAGGATGCAGGTTTTGCCGGTACCGGCGGCTATTACTCCCACCTGGATTTCGCCACCATGCGCCCGGACAGCCCGGGGCTCGGGGACAACCGCTCGCAGAAGAACTGGAACTCGGTGGGCGACCATATCCCGGCCTACCTGATCAACTTGATCCTAGCCTTGGATCCCATACCGCGCGGGGCCGCCAAGCTCGAGTTGGGTAAATTCTTGGAGATTTGCCAGGGCATCCTGGACGAGACCTCGCGCATCATCGCCGAACACTTCGAGGACCCCGACTCGGACTTCGTGAACGAGCGCTTTACCGACCAGTGGAAGCCCATCCAGGACTGGCGCTGGCAGCAGAACCGGGCCGTGGTCGGCCACGACCTCAAGATCGCCTGGAACCTCACCCGTTGCGCCTTCTACTGTCAGAAACGGGCCCAGGATCGCGACTACTCCGCCGAGGAGCGGAGCCGGTTACGGAAGCAGGCCGATACCTTCCTGGCCTTTGCCCAACGGCTCGGCGACCGTATGGCCGAGGTGGGTCTGGACAAGGTGCGCGGCGGTGTTTTCGATCTCGTCGAGCGGCAGCCCACCAATGATATGCCGACCCAGTTCGCCTACGGTTGCACCAAGGATTTCTGGCAACAGGAGCAGGGTATCCTGGCCTATCTCATCCTGCACGGTGCGACCGTTAACGACCGTAAATATCTGGAGCTGGCGCGGGAGTGTATCGGCTTCTGGAACCTTTTTTTCCTCGACCGCGGTCGCCAGGGGGTCTATTTCCGGACCACGGCCAACGGCCTGCCCGTCATCGAGGGCGGCTATGCGCACAAGGGCGGGCACTCGATCTCCGGCTATCACGCCTTCGAGCTCAACTTCCTCGCCCACCTCTACACCCGGGCCTTCGTGACTACGGACAATGAGGCCGACAACAACTTCTGTGTCTACTTCAAGGTCACCAACAACAGTGACCAGGAATCCATCAATGTGTTGCCGGACTTCTTCCCGCCGGATCTGTTGGAGATCCGGAAGATCACCTTCAACGGCATCGACTATACCGATGATCGCAAGCCCGCCGCCCGCAACCACTATCAGATCCGCATCGACGATGTCCCCCGGGGCAGCGACGGTACGCTGGAGGTCGTGGTGGAGTTTCGTCGTCGCGATCGTTGAGTGGTGCAGGGTGTCGGGTCCGGGACTGGAAGAGGGACAGGAAGATGACACAGCCTTTAGCGGGAAAGAAGATCGCGGTAGTCGTTGAGAGTCAGTACATACCGGGCGAGATCCGGATCTACCAGGAACGGTTCGCCGCGCACGGGGCCGAGGTCGAGCTGGTCTCCCGCCTGTGGGGACAGTCCTCGCAACGCTTCTACAGCACGGTCGAGCCGGGGGTCGTGGACGCGCTCGAGTGGTTGGAGGTAACGACCGATTTCGATGACATCGACCTCGAGGACTATGCGGCGGTCATCGTGTCAGCCAACTACACCAGCGTGCGTCTGCGCTGGAGCGAGCGCGAAGACCTCAATACCGACAATGCCGCCGAGGTGGCGCGCAGTGTCCCGGCGGCCGACTTCCTGCGCCGCGCCATGGCGGATCCGCGCATCATCAAGGGCCTGGCCTGCCACGCCCTGTGGCTGTTGACCCCGTCACCGGATCTGCTGGCCGGGCGCAAGGTGATCTGTAACAAGGTGGGGCTCGCCGACGTGATCAATGCCGGTGCCCTCTATACCCCCTGTCCGCCCGGCACCCCGGCCGAGCAGCAGGTGGTGGTAGACCGGGATCTGGTTACCAACAACTCGTGGCACGCCAGCGCGGCCCTGGTGGACGCGGTCAAGGACCGCATCCTCGATCCCCCGCCGGCCCCGCGCTATGAGCCGGTCCCGGCGGTGCCGGTAACCCCGGATCAACGCCGGATCCTGATCCTGCTGTCGGAATGGGGCTACTGGGGCGAGGAGCTGGTGGGTCCCCTCGGAGAGTTCGACCGGGCCGGCTATCGGGTGGACTTCTGCACCCCTACGGGGAAAAGGCCCAACGCCATCCCCGTCAGCATGGACCCGGATTTCTTCGACCCGCCGCTGCAGCGGCCCGTGACCACGGCCCAGATGGCCGCCCTGGTACGGGAGATCGACGACCCCACCACCGAGCAGGGCCGGCGGCTCGACGGCCCCATCAGCCTGGCCGACTGGTTCCCCGAACGGCCCTATTTTGCCGCCCCCACCTTCGTGCGGGGACTCGAGGCCTACAATCGGCAGCTGGTGGAGGCCGAACGCGAGCTCGAATCCTTCGACGCCCTGCTCATCGTCGGCGGCTCCGGGCCCATCGTGGACCTGGCCAACAACCAGCGGGTGCACGACCTGATCCTGGCCTTCCTACGGGCCGACAAGCCGGTAGGGGCGGAGTGCTACGGGGTGACCTGCCTCGCCTTCGCCCGGGACATGAACCTGCGTGAGAGCATCATTTGGGGTAAGCATGTCACCGGCCACTGCCTGGAGTATGACTACCAGGACGGTACCGCTTTCGTGGCGTCCCGCGGCCGCTTCCTCGACTTCAACATGGGGCCGCCGCCCTATCCCCTGGAGTTCATCCTGCGCGACGCCACCGGGCCCGAGGGCGGCTATCACGGCAACTTCGGTCACCCGACCAGTGTCATCGTCGACTACCCCTTCATCACCGGACGCTCCACCCCGGACAGCATCTTGACGGGGCAGAAGATGATCGAGGTCCTGGACGGCGATCCGCCGCTGCGGCGCTGGGGCTGGTAGCCGGCCGTCGGTAGCGGGCATTCAACACGAGGAACCTGGCATGGCGAATCCCACTGGTCACCGCAAGCTGTTGGAACAGCTGCACGCGGACGGCATCCGGTACCTGTTCGGAAATCCGGGCAGCAGCGAAGAGGGGCTGTTGGACGAGATCACCCGCTTCCCGGAGATCCAATATATCCACGGCCTGCAGGAGGCAGCCATCGTCGGTGTGGCCGACGGCTACGCCCAGGCGACCCAGCGGCCCGCGGTGGTTCAGCTGCACAGTGGGGTGGGGCTCGGGAACGGCACCAGCGGTCTCTACCATGCCCTGCGCAAGCAGACGCCCATGCTGGTGCTGGCCGGTGAGGCCGGCGTCTCGGTGGATGCCATGGAGGCCCACATGGCCGTCGACCTGGTGGGGCTGGCGCGTCCGGTCACCAAGTACGCGACCCGGGCCATCCATCCCGGCAGCCTGCTGCGCCTGGTGCGACGGTGCCTGAAGGTGGCGGCGACCCCACCCTGGGGGCCGGTGTTCCTCGCCATTCCCCAAGACATCCTCGACCAACCCAACGACGAGCCCGTGATACCGACCCTGGTGCCGGAGACCCGGGTGGTGCCGGAGCCGGCGCTGATCGCCCGCTGTGCGGAGCTGGTGCAGGGGGCCACCAACCCGGTCATCCTCATGGGTGACGGCGTCGCTCACTCACAGGCCCACGGGGAGCTGGCGCAGCTGGCGGAGGTCCTGGGCGCGCGCGTGTACGGCCTCATGGCCTCGGAGATCAACATCCCCTGGACCCATCCCCTCTACTGTGGTCTGACCGGCCATATGTTCGGCGAAGGGAGTCAGGCGCGGGTGCAGGACGCGGACGTGGCGATCATCTGTGGGACCTATGTGTTCCCCGAGGTGTTTCCCCTCCTGGAGAGCCCCTTCCGCTCCGACGCGCGCATCATCCATATCGACCTGGATGCCTACGCCATCGCCAAGAACCACCCGGTAACCCTGGGCCTGGTCAGTGACCCCAAGCTCACCCTGCGGGCCCTGGCGGACTCCCTCACCGACCACATGACCGCCGAGCAGAAGGCGGCCGCCGCGGCACGGGCCGCAACGATCGGGGCCGAGAACGCGCGCAGCCGGGCCGACACATTGGAGCAGGATCGCAGCCGGCGCACGAAAGTACCTCTGTATATGTCCGCCTTCGCCGAGGAGCTGGCGCAACAGTTGCCCAAGGACGCCATCCTCTTTGATGAGTCCCTCACCCATCTCCCCGAGCTCAACCGCTGGCTGCCGCCCGCAACGCCGGGCACCTTCTTCCAGACCCCCGGCGGCACCCTGGGAGTGGGGATCCCCGGCGCCGTGGGTGCCAAGCTCGCCCATCCCGAGCGTACCGTGGTCGGATTCACCGGCGACGGCGGCGCTATGTATACGCTACAGGCCCTGTGGACCGCGGCCCGCTATCGGGTCGGCGCCAAGTTCGTGGTGTGCAACAACCACAGCTACCGGCTCCTGAAGCAGAACCTGGTGGACTACTGGAGTGACCTGGGAATCGACTCGGCGGCCTTCCCGCCGGCCTTCGATATCGGCACGCCCGACCTGGATTTCGTCGCCTTGGCGGAAGGCCACGGGGTGCCGGGACAGCGGGTGGCACGACCCGAACAGATCGCGCCGGCGATCAAGGCGATGCTGACGCATGAGGGACCGTACCTCATCGAGCTGGTGCTCGAAGGCAATGTGCAACGCCCGGACGACCCGGTACGCGGTGCCTGCACCGGCGAGGTGCCCTGCTCCTGATGTCTAAAGCCCCTCTCCCGCCGGGGAGAGGATCTGAGTTGCTGGGTTTCGTACCTCAACCCAGCCTACGGACTGCGCACAAAGACCGGAAACAGGAACCACGGATGGACACGGATGGACACGAATGTATGCATTGGCCCAACAAGCCCCTCTCCCGCCGGGAGAGAGCTTGCCCCGAGCGCAGCGAGGGGGCTTGGGGAGAGGGGATCAATAGGTGAGTTGCCGGGTTTCGTACCTCAACCCAGCCTACGAGTTGAAGGAATGAAAAAAGACACTGGAGTCGGGTGCCGATATGAACGAGATAACCATTACCGCTCCCCCCGAGGCCCTCACGCGGGAGGAAGTCGAGCGCTTCGCGCGGGACTGGTACCGCAAGCTGGATATCCATGCACCGCCGGAAGAGCTGGTAGCCATGGTCGCCACGGAGGGCTTAGCGTTCGATCTGCCGGAAGGTGCGCTGCATGGGGTTGCGGCCTTCCGGGACTGGTACGAGGGGGTCGTCCGCATCTTTTTCGATGAGGTCCACGTGCTCGACCGCGTCGAGGTTGCGTGGGAGGGGCCGCAGGCGCTCGTCAAGGTACGGGTCAACTGGCAGGCGCGCCGCTGGCAGGCGCCGGCCCCGCACAGTGAGTGGATCGGGTTCGATGTCGATCAGGATTGGGTCATGGAACGTTCGCCCGCGACGGGACAGCCGGTCATCCTGCGCTATGTCGTCAATGCGCTGCGTCCCATGCCCGGTTCGCCCCGCCTATAGGGCAATTTCAATACCACAGGAGAGGAAGGAGAGATGGCAAACACAACCAATCAGGAAGCCAACCTGGCCCTCGTGCAACGTATGTACGATTGCTTCAACAGTGACGATCTGGACACGATACGGCGGGAGGTCTTCGCGCCCGATCTGGTGTGGAACCTGCCGGGCCGTCATCCCCTGGCGGGCACCAAGTACGGGGCGGAGGAGGTGCTCGCCTTCTTCGCCGAGCTCAGGCAGGCGAATATCAAGGTCACCCTGGACCCCCAAAGCGACCCTGCCACCGGCATCGACAGCTTCGGCGAGACCACCGTGGTGGAGGTCCATCGCGGTCGCGGCACGACCAGTGTGAGCGATGCGGGCGGCAACCAGGTTCAGGTCACCCTCAATGCCCTCAATTGCACCCACTACCAGATCAAGGACGGCCGCATCGCCGAAGTGCAGGTATACATCAGCGACCAATACGCGGTGGACAACTTCTTCAACGCGGTCTACCAACTGGCGCCGATCCCGGACCGGTTGGCCCGGGACTGAAGGCAAGATGAGGATAAGGATATGGCGCTGATTACCGCAGAACAGGTTAAGGCCGCCTACGATGCCCTGGCTACGGGCGAACGGGACCGCATCGCCGAACACTGGGCCGAAGACATGCGTTGGCTGGTACCCGGACACAACCGCCTTTCCGGTTGGAAGGACGATCTGGACGCGTTCATCGGCTTCATGGCCGAGGTGGGCCGGCTGTCCGGCAACAGCTTTCGCATGGACCCCATCGCCGTCATGTTCGCCGACGACTTCTCGGCCGATGTGACCCATAACCGGGGGAGCCGGGCGGAGGAGCCGGATCGCGTCTTGAATATCGACGTCGTCCACTTTCTCAAGTGGCGGGACGGCAAGGTCATCGAAGGCCGCGGAGCCATCTTCGGTGATGGGACCACCCAGTACGACGCCTTCTGGGCCTGACCTGTCGGAAAACGCCTTGAAGGATTCAAGGTGCCCAAACGGGGCAGGGATGCCCCACCTAGTCGAATGACCTCTGGCTCCCACGCGCCTCTGGCTCCCACGCTCCAGCGTGGGAGCCAAATCCAGACGCTCCAGCGTCATAAAACCTTGTCCCGAGCGGAGCCAGGGATCTCGGCCGCTGGAGCGGCCACAACGGCAAAAAACACCTTGAAGGATTCAAGGTGCCCAAACGGGGCAGGGATGCCCCACCTAGCCGAATGACAGCGAATCGAAAGTGACGCCAAGGGAAAGGAACATGGATACCCAAAATATCATCGAGAAATACTATGACTGCGTTAATCGCGGGGCCTGGGAGGAGTGGCTGACCCTGTTCAGCGACGATGTGGTCGGTGACGAACAGCTGGCCGGACACTTCGCCGGCATCGACGTCCTGCGGGGCGCTATCGATGCCATCTCCACCGGCTACTCCAAGTTCAACATGTACCCCCAGCGCCTGGTCGTCGAGGGAGACGCCGCCTGCGTGATCTGGCGGTGCGAGGCAGCCAACGCCGCCGGCACGCCCATCGCCTATGCCGATACGCCGGAACGGCAGGTCATCGGCGCCAATTACTTCCAGGTGCAGAACGGCAAGATCGTCTATATGCGGACGATCCATGACAGCGTGCCGTTCCGGCCCTTTACCGATCAATAAATTCCGAGCAGCCGGAGCAAAGTCTATGGATACCTTCGATTACATCGTGGTCGGCGCCGGTTCGGCGGGCTGTGCGGTCGCCGCGCGTCTGAGCGAGGACATTGGGGTTCAGGTCGCCGTGGTGGAGGCCGGCAGTCGCGAGGTGCCACCCCAGGTGCAGGAAGACATCGCCACGCCCTGGCGCTGGGGCTTCGTCCAGAACTCGCCAGTGGACTGGGCCTACCAGAGTGTGCCCCAGCCGCACCTCAACGGGCGTCGGATACCGGAGCCGCGCGGCAGGCTGCCCGGCGGTACCAGCAATCTCTATATCCTCATGCACATCCGCGGCCACCGCTCGGACTATGACAATTGGGCCTATAACGGTTGTCCGGGCTGGGCCTACGACGACGTCCTGCCCTATTTCCAGAAGCTGGAGGATCAGGAAGACGATACCAGCCCCATCGCGGGCAAAGACGGCCCCTTGCGCCTGCAGGCGGCGCGCCTGCACGAGCCGAATCCGACCTCGGAGGCGTTTCTTACGGCCTGCGACGAGCTCGGCTTTGGGCGCACCGAGGACTTCAATGGCCCGCAGCTGGAAGGGGCGGGTTGGCACCATCTCAACATCAAGGACGGCAAGCGCCACGATATGGCGAATGCCTACCTATATCCGGCGCTGGAAAGCCGCCCCAACCTGACCCTCATCGACGAGGCGCAGACGACGCGGCTCACCTTCCAGGGGCGCCGCTGTACGGGTCTCGAGTACCGCCAGAGCAATGAGACCAAGCAGCTGGCCGCACGTGCGGAGGTGGTGGTCTGCGCCGGTGCCATCGACTCGCCGAAACTCTTGTTGCTGTCCGGCATCGGTGACGGCGAGCAGTTGGCCCGGTTGGGTATTCCGCTCCTGCACCATCTGCCCGGCGTCGGGGAGAACTTCCACAATCATATCCTGGTTCCGGTCATCGCCACGGCGAGCCGGCGCATCCCCGACCCGGTCCAAGGTATGAGCGAGGCGGCCCTGTTCCATAAATCCGATCCGGGTTGGCCCGGCCCCGATTTGCAGATGGCCTTCGTTCACGGCGACCCCCAACAAGCGGGCGAGCCGGACCGGGCGAGCGTCATGGTGATGTTGCCGGGGTTGGTGCGGCCGGTCTCGCGTGGTTGGCTGCGGCTCGCGAGCCCTGATCCGCTGGTGCCGCCGCTCATCGATCCGAACTACCTGGCGTGCGAATCCGACTTTAAGCGCCTCACCGATGCGGTAAGGCTATCCAGACGCCTGTACGGGACCCGGGCCTTGAGCGAGTGGGTACAGGCGGAGGTGCTGCCGGGGCCGGACTATCCCGACGAGCAGCTAGGAGACTATGTGCGCCGGTTCGCCGAGTCCTACCACCACCAGTGCGGCTCGTGCCGCATGGGCCTCGATGCACTGGCGGTGGTGGACCCGCGGCTGAAGGTGCACGGTATCGAGGGTCTGCGCGTCGCGGACGCCAGCGTCATGCCGGCGGTGCCGTCCGGTAACTGCCACGCCGGCATCGTCATGATCGGCGAGAAGGCCGCGGATCTGGTCAAGGCCGACGGGCGGCAATAGCGGATGTAGGGTGGGCTGTGCCCACCGTGTACTGTTGGCTCCCACGCTCCGGCGTGGGAGCAAACTTGTCCCGACGGAGGAGGGATCTTGACGCTCCAGCGTCGACCAGCGACCAGGTAGGTCGGCATCAGCCAATCCCCTGTCAGCCCAGAGAGGCACAGTCCGCTGGAGCGGACAAGACGACATTCCCACGCTGGAGCGTGGGAACGAGCGCGAACCGACTAGAGGGAGACAAACATGGCCGATTTGAGGTTCCACCATATCTCGCTCACCTGCCAGGACCCGATCGCGACCGAGCGTTTCTACACCGAGCACTTCGGCTTCACACGCGCGCGGGTCGTGCCCCTAGGTGAGGACAATCGGATCGTCTTTCTACGCGGCCCCGGCGTCTACCTGGAGCTGTTCCGCGCCACGCTCGGGAATCCGCTGAGGCCGCCGAGCAATGACGGCTACCCCTGGCCGGGGGTGCGTAACTTCTCGTTCGAGGTAGCGGACCTGGACGCCAAGCTGGCGGCCATGGGCGGGGATGCCGACCTGGCGTTCGGGCCCCTGAGCTTCGACGATTTCATTCCGGGCTGGCGCTCGGCGTGGCTGAGAGATCCCGACGGCAATCTGGTTCAGATCACCCAGGGCTACCGGGATCAGGAAGACCCGCCACCCTTGTGACCGGCGTGGGCCTGCAAGTTCCATTCGTTGAACCAGCAGGATCTTCATGGAAGATTTAGCCGCAAATGAACGCAACCAGATCAAGAGGTAATCGTTCAGCCCCCACCGCGTCATTCCGGCAGGGAATGCCGGAATCCAGGTGCCAGGGATGGCAAACCAGTGGGGGTCTGAATCATTACGACGTAAGGGTGTTGTTTGGGCATAAGATTTCTCGCTGCGCTCGAAATGACAAGCAAGGGGTTGCGTTCGCATTGAACTGAAATCCGGAGGGGGCTGAACGGTTACGTCGATGATAGTGAACCGATTACGACCGATTTGCGTTCATTGGCGTTCATTTGCGGCAAAAAATAATTCCCTTGTTATCGCTGCTTCGGTACGGCTGTGCCGGACCGATTTCGACAGGATAACTTCATCAATTCGGAGGATGCATCCATGGCACTCATTCCAGTCCATTTCGAATATCGTACCGGCCTTAAGCCGCAACTCTTCACCAATGCGCGCTTAGGCGGCACCTGGGACAGCTCCGGCCGCCTTGCCGAGGATTGGCGCTTTACCCCCATGCAGGAATTCACGGCCAACGACGGTTGCCCGGCCTTCCGGGTCACCGTCGAGCTGGACGACAGCCAGATCGGGCAGATATTTCGGTGGGGGGTCTCGGTCGACACGGCCACTACCCCGGACCGTTGGGGTATCCCCACGGAGGTGAGCGCGACCGATGCGGACGCGCGCGAACAGGTATTCACCCTGCAGGGCATCGACCAGACCGAATGCTATTACCTCACCCACTGCCGTCGCCTCGGCGCCAACAAGCTCTTTATCGAGGATCGCACCAAGCCTGCAATCCGCTTCGCCGTCTGGGCCCCCCATGCGCGGGAGGTGGAGCTGGTCTTCGGCGATCGGGAAAGCGGCTATATCTACCCCGATGGCCGCGGCATCAACGAGCGGTTTCCCAGGGTTGCCCTGCACAAGGAAGACGAAACCGGTATCTGGTTCACCGACGGCGCGGTAGAGCCCGCATTGGCGGATTTCGCCGCGTTCGACCACCAGCCCTATATGTACCGCATTACCCGCGATGACGGCTCGGTGGCCTACCGCACGGACCTCTATTCCCGCTGCCAGATCGGCACTGGTCGGGTGAATCCCGCGGACGATGCCCCCTGGAACGGCAACCGCTCCGAGGTGGACGGCACCAAGAGCTGCTCCGTGGTGGTGGACCCGGAGGGCGTGTGCCGGCCGTTTCGGCAACTGGACGCCCAGGGCCGGCCGGTATGGCCGGAGACGGACTGGGTAGAGGAAACCGACTTCTGGAAAGACGAGTTCGATCCCGAGAAGCCCCTACCGACCCGGTTGCAGGATCTGGTCATCTACGAGCTGCACGTGGACGGCTTGGGGTTCGGTCGGCGCGAGCGTGGGTTGCTGGAGGACGCCATCGACCTGCTGGACTATCTGGTGGAGCTCGGGGTCAACTGCGTGGAGCTGATGCCGACCTCGGAGTTCGAGGGCTGGTCCGGTTGGGGCTACGGCACCTCCCACTATCTGGCGGTGGAATACGCGGCGGGTGGACGCGACCAGTTCAAGCACTTCGTGCGCGCGTGCCACCGGCGCGGTATCGCCGTGCTGCTGGATGTGGTCTACAACCACTATACCCACGACGGTGAGCGCGCCCAGTGGGCCTATGATTCCACCGCTCCGGAGCGCAATATCTACTACTGGTACGAGGGTCGGCCCGACGACTATCCCAGCGCCGACGGCGGCTATATCGACAATATGTCGACGGGTTACGCACCGCGCTATTGGGAAGAAATGGTGCGCAAGCTGTTCATCTCCTCCGCCGCCCAGCTGGTGGCCGAGTTCCACCTGGACGGCTTCCGCGTCGACCAGACCACCTCCATTCACAGCTATGCCGTCGTGCATGCCGACGGACGGGCGGCGGACAATGCCCGCATCTTCGGGGCCAAGTTCCTGCGCGAATGGACCCGTACCCTTAAGCTCATCAAGCCCAACCTCTTTCTCACCGCTGAGGACCACTCGGGTTGGCCCCTGGTCACCGCGTCCAACGAGAACGGCGGTCTGGGCTTCGATGCCGTGTGGTTCGCCGATTATTACCATCACCTGATCGGCGACGCCCAGAATGACGCCAGTCGCGCCCGACTCTTGAAATTCGCCGGCTACGGCGACGATCGCAGCCTCAACATGAGCTGGTTCGCCGGGGTCTTGGCGGCGTCGGCGCAGCAGCGGGTCGTCTACCACGAGTCCCACGACGAAGCGGGTAATTCCTACTATCAGGAAGGCGGTCAGGAGGTGCATTCGGCCCGTACCCTGGTGGTCGCCGTCAACGGCGCTCAGTTGACGGGCGAGACGCGGCGCTATGCCGAGGCCCGCACCTGTTTCGCCGCCGGGGTCACACTGCTCGGCCCCGGCGTGCCCATGTTCCTCATGGGAGAGGAAGTCGGCGCCTCCGAGCCCTACCGCTACGACGACTTTCTGGCGCACCGGGAGGATTTTCAAGCGCTGCGGCAAGGGGTCGGTAGTCGGCTGTTTCGCTTCTACCAAGACGCCATCAGGCTGAGACTTAGGTCACCGGCCCTGCGGTCGGCCAATATCGAGGTCGTCTATGTGCACGATGCCGACCGCCTGCTGGTGTTTCGCCGTTGGGATGGTCCCGAGGATTTCTTAGTCGTCGCCAGTCTCAGCAATCGGGATTTCCCCGCTGGCTACGAGATACGCAACGGCAGCATCGCCGACGGCACCTGGCGGGAGCTATTGAACAGCGACGCCTCGGTATACGGGGGCAGTGGCCTGGGCAACGCGGGCGGAATCCGTTCCTTAGGTGGGGTGTTCACACCACGCCTGGCGGCCAACAGCGTACTGGTCTTCCAGCGGCAATAACCGCGGTTATCCGATTGCGCACAAAAACCGGAAACAAGGACCCCGAATGGACACGAATCGTTGCATTCTCTCGTTCCCACGCGCTGCGTGGGAACGCGGAAGCTCCGCGCCGCGGAGTGTCTCGGAGACGCTATGAGCCGTAGCTGCTGCCCTATTGTCGAGCCGCAAGCGCCGCATTTCATGATGGCTCGTTCCCACGCTTCAGCGCCTGCCTGTGCGTCCCTGCATGCAGACAGGTGGGAATGCCGTTGTGGCCGCTCCAGCGGCCGAGATCCCTGGCTCCGCTCGGGACCAGGTTTCATGACGCTGGAGCGTCTGGATTTGGCTCCCACGCTGGAGCGTGGGAGCCAACGGCAGGCCTGCGGGAACGCCCGGGGCCTGCCCTGTCCCTGGGCCTATCGAGTGAAACGGAGGGTGTCATGCGTATTGCAGGTGAATCGGTCGAGAGAGAAGTCCCGTCTCGAGAAGGTGCTGTATATATAACTACAAGGCACGTTTACAAAGTATTCGGGGGTAGGACCAATCCTTACAACGTATTGGGCATATACAAAATCGCCGAGGCCAAAGGAGTGCCGGTTCCGAATACGGCGAAATTTACCGCGCAATTACAGGACGGCACTCATACGAGAACCATTGGTGGACTGCGTTCTACGCGCGTATCCGGCCGTTTTTTTCAGCTGAGCAAACCGGGTGGAGAAAGAATATTAATCAATGAGATTAGAAAGATTACAAATCGCAAGTTACTGGAGACTGTTATCGAGGGTTTGAGGAATGCGAGCAGGCACGGTGTCGTGGACCCTCAGGGCTTTATCGATGTGAATAGAAATCCTCCTCTTACCTTTATCGATCTCCATAGCCGGGGGACGCCCAATACGGCTAGTTTTGAAGAAGTTTTGGAGGCAGCGGAAACACAATTGAATGAACTGGCGGGCACCCCGAGCAGATCGAGGACGCCTGGCCGGTAGTAGTAAATGTTCGGCTTTCGGCTCAACAACCAGTACGGCGTGTAATCGACTGACAGGAAATAGGCCTATGAAAATCGCAGTCATCGGAACCGGAATCGTCGGCAAGACACTGGCCGGCAAGCTCGCTACCCTGGGCCACCAGGTCACGCTGGGCACGCGTGATCCCAAGGCCACCCTGAAACGCACCGAGCCCGATCTGTTCGGGAAACCGCCGGTCGCGGTCTGGCGCAAGGACTATCCCGCGGTTGGTCTCGAGCCCTTCGCCCAGGCGGCAGGCGGCGCCGAGCTCGTCATCAATGCCACCCTGGGCATCGCCTGTCTGGAGGCTCTGGAGGCCACCGGGGCAGCCAATCTGGACGGCAAGCTCCTGATCGATGTCTCCAACCCCCTGGACTTCTCGCAGGGTATGCCCCCCTCACTGGCGATTTGCAATAAGGACTCCCTGGGTGAGCAGATCCAGCGCAAATTCCCACTTGCCAAGGTCGTCAAGACCCTGAACACCGTGAACGCGGCCTTGATGATCGAGCCGGGTCAGCTGCAGGGCGGCCAACACACCATGTTCGTAGCCGGCAACGACACCGAGGCCAGGACCGAGGTGAGTGGCTATCTCAAGGAATGGTTCGGCTGGCAGGATGTGCTTGATCTGGGGGACATCACCAATGCCCGCGGCATGGAGATGTTGCTGCCCTTGTGGATCCGGATCTACGGCGCTACGGGAAACCCGATGTTTGCGTACCGCATTGTGCGCTGAGGAAAGTGTCGCAAGCGAGAGGAAGAGGCTGCTTAACAAAAGGCTCCGGACTGCCTCAACTCTCATCACTTTTCACTAAGACAAGGAAGGAGCATGACCATGGCAAACAACGACACCATGATGCAGTACTTTCATTGGAATCTTCCCGCCGACGGGACCCTGTGGAACCAAATCGAGAGGGAGGCCGGCAATCTGGCGGCGGCCGGTATCACGGCACTCTGGTTGCCTCCGCCCACTAAGGGTACGAGTGGATCGGATGTCGGCTACGGCGCCTATGATCTGTGGGATTTGGGCGAATTCGACCAGAAGGGCTCGGTGCGTACCAAGTATGGGACGCGGGCCGAGCTGGAGGCCGGGGTGCGGGGGGCCCATGCCGCAGGGCTCCGGGTCTATATCGACGTGGTTTTCAACCATAAGGGAGGTGCGGACGCCACCGAGCGGGTGCGCGGCACCCCGGTCAATCCCGACAACCGCAACCAGACAGTGGGGGAGGAACGGGAGATCGAGACCTGGACCGTCTTCGACTTCCCCGGTCGCGGTGATCGGTATTCCAGCCTCAAGTGGCGCTGGTGGCATTTCGATGCCGTGGACTATGACCAGCTCACGCGCTCCATCGGTACCATCTATCGGCTGCGTGAGAAAGGCTTCGATACCCCCGTAGGCGGGGAGTTCGGCAACTACGACTACCTGCTGTTTGCCGACATCGACATGGATTCCGAGGAGGCGCGCGCGGATCTGCACGCCTGGGGCGAATGGATCGTGCGTACCCTGGATGTGGACGGCTTCCGCTTCGACGCGGTCAAGCATGTCCGGTCCTTCTTCTTCAATGAATGGCTCGATGCCTTGCGCAGACGTTTCCCCGCCAAGGCGTTCTTCTCCGTAGGTGAGCACTTCACCGGGGATCCGGCGACCCTCGGTCGCTTCCTGGAGCAGACCGGCCAGCGCATGTCCCTGTTCGATTTTCCGCTGTTCTTCAATCTGCGCGCGGTCTCCCACGGCAACGGCAGTTTCGATATGCGCAACCTGGTGCACAACACCCTGGTGGCGCAGAGCCCTGAGTGGGCGGTCACCTTCGTCAGCAACCACGACGTCTTCCGTAATCCGGACGAGGATGTGGCCGATTGGTTCAAGCCGCTGGCCTATGCCTTCATCCTGTTGCGGGATCAGGGCTACCCCTGTGTGTTCTACGGTGACTACTACGGAACACCGGGACGGACCTCGCACCGGGTGGTCCTGGATGCCCTGTTGGCGGCCCGTCGTGACCACGCCTACGGCCCGCAACAGGACTATTTCGATCACGAGAATGTGGTCGGCTGGACCCGCCTGGGGGACGAGGAACACCCCAAGGCCATGGCCGTGGTCATGAGCGATGGCCCCGGCGGTGACAAGACCATGTTGGTCGGTCGGCACAATGCCGCGTTTCGAGATATCACCGGCCATATCACCGACACCATCACCAGCGATGGGAACGGCAGTGGGGTGTTTCCCTGCAATGGCGGGTCGGTGTCGGTGTGGGTTGAGGTATGAGCCTGATCGCCGGGCTCGGATAGGTAAGGTAAAGAACCGACTAGGATGGACAACGAGAAGGATATCGAGAACAAGGGGAGTTAACTGAGATGAGTAACGAAAAGGGTCTTGAGGACAACAAGGAACTGGTGCGCCGCTGCGTCCAGGAGGTGTGGAACGGTGGTCGGGAGGAGGTGATCGGCGAGCTGATCCACCCGAACTTCCGCCGTCATCATCCGCGCAATTCCGACTTCGACACTTACGGGCAGGACGGTTGCACGGCCTGGGTGAACCGGGTCCGTTCCGCGCTTCCGGATCTCCACCTGGCCGTCGAGCACCTGTTTGCCGAAGGCGACCGGGTCGTGCTGCACCTGCTCGGAACCGGCACCCAGCGGGGTCCGCTCTATGGCGTGTCGGCTTCCGGAACGGCGCTCCGGTTTACGGTCACCGGCGTGGTGCGCGTCGCCGAGGGCAAGATCGCCGAAGGTTGGGCCATTCCCGATGAACTCGGCATCCGGCAACAGCTCGGCCTGGTAGCACCCCTCGGTTAAATCCAACTACTCGGCATGGAGGTGACAACTCATGAGTAGCGAAGACAACAAGCAAGTGGTACGGCGCTTTTACGATGAGGTGATGGGCGCAGGTCGGGTGGAAGTACTGGACGAGGTGATGGTGGAAGACTTCATCGATCACGGTGAGGCCTTGTTCGGTAGCCCCCGGGGCCGGGAGACCCTGCGCCAGAGCATTGGGGCGGTCCACGGCATCCTACCGGGTCTGTACGTGAGCCTGCACGAGATCATAGCCGAAGGAGATCTGGTCGGGGTACGGGGGACGATGCGTTGCCGACACGGAGGGAATTTCCTCGGCGTAGCGGGAACCGGCCACGAGCTGAGCTGGGAAGGCATCGCCATCTTTCGCCTCGCCGCAGGCCGGATCGCCGAGCGCTGGTTCAACTCCGACAGCATCAGCATCTTCCGGCAGCTTGGTCTCGCGCCGTCCGGCGCGGCGGTCGCCAGTGAACTCGGATAAGGAGGCAAGACCATGACATCCATGCTGCCGACTCTCAACGAAGGGTTCACCACGGCGAGCCTCGAGGGTGCCTACGCCGTGACCAGCGTAAGCACCGGCGGGCACGGTGAGAGTGCCGCCATCGGGGTGTTCCGTTTCTCCGGTACGGGCCGATTTACCGGCAATATCACGGTAAACGGCGTCGGGCAATTATTCGGTGAACGTCAAGTGATGCAGGCCTCACTGGAAGGTACTTACGTGGTGGACGAAAACGGCTCGGGCTACGGCTCCTCCCGTGCGACCGTGAGTTTCACGCAAGGTTTCACCCGCGAGGTCACGACCACCATCCTCATCACCAAAGCCGAGCTCGTGGGCGAAACCCTGGTTGCCCAAGAGCTTTCACTGATGGAGGACGGCTTCGAACCGGTGACAGGCGCCTTGAACATGGTGCAGGCAGTCCGCTATCCCGACGGCGGCGAGTTCTCGCTGGCGAGCTTCCAGGGGACCTACGGCGGACCTGGCATCGGCCGTGGTAGCCGGACGCCGGCCGCCGCCATCGGGATCGGCGCGGTCAACTTCGATGGCCAGGGCCGTTTCACGGCGGTCGACATCCAGAACCTGCCGGGCTCCGGCTTTCGCGAACGCCGCAATGCCACCTTCGACACCTCCGACGGTCGCTATACGGTCAATCCGGACGGAACCGGCATGATCATCGCCCCCGGCGGTCAAGCCCATCTGGTCATCAGCCGGGCCCGCGCCGACGGCGATCTCAAGGTCGCGCTGGAGTATTTCTTCATTACCAACGACCTGCATCCGCTGACCGGAGATCTGGTCATCACCAGGGTCTCCAAGCGACTGCCCGGTAAGCCGGCAAGATAGCCCTAGGATGCCCCTTATGGAGATAGGCATGCAGGGAGATTGATTAACCGCTTGAGACGCACAGGGCGCAGGGCGTTTGCGACCAGGCTGCGGTTGGGCTGTGGATAGGGGGTCGGCTGGGTTGAGGGACGAAACCCGGCATGGTCGCTGTGCCCGAGTGCGGAATCCTTTTTTCGGCTCGTTCCCACGCTTTAGCGTGGGAACGCAAGTGTGGCCGCTCCAGCGGCCAATCCCCCCTTCGTCGGGACAAGGGTTACATGACGCTGGAGCGTCAAGGATTCGCTCCCACGCTGGAGCGTGGGAGCCAGAGATCGCGTTCTCTGCGTCCTCAGCGTCTCTGCGGTTATACGCTCAGGTGTGCCGGCCGCAAGAATGGAGGAATCGAGGTGACTGATTATGTTTTCACAGCTGCGAGCCTGACCGGGACCTATGCGGTCGCAATGGAGGGAGAGGGTGGCTACGCGCCCTATGCGGCCCTTGGCCTGATCAGCTT
The DNA here is from genome assembly GCF_004359955.1 of Candidatus Thiosymbion oneisti. Classification (NCBI taxonomy): domain Bacteria; kingdom Pseudomonadati; phylum Pseudomonadota; class Gammaproteobacteria; order Chromatiales; family Chromatiaceae; genus Candidatus Thiosymbion; species Candidatus Thiosymbion oneisti. The sequence goes on along the minus strand of NZ_SMSC01000007.1, from coordinate 125,318 downwards.
CGATGGGACAGGCACTGTCAGTGGTTATTTCACGGAGAGTCGGGTCGGCCCGACCTTCGGCGAGCGGGAGCTTGTGAGACAACCCTACCGGGGACGCTACCGGGTAAACGCCAATGGATTGGGCACCCTTCACCCCGAGGACTCGGATGAGGTCGACTGCTACCTCGCGGTGCGGGAGGTCACCGACCACCCTTCCGGCCCCGGCGTCCGGGAGATCGCCCTCATCTTTCGGACCTTGGATCCGGCCAGCGGTAGCCTGCGGACCGGCGTCGGATGGCTGCGGCCCGCGGAGGCCCGGTACGGCAATGCCAGCCTGGACGGTCGTTACACCGGTTTTGCCGTCGGTCGCGGCGGCCAAACGCCGATGGCCGGTTTCGGTGTGCTGCGCTACGACGGCTCAGGGGAGTTCTCGGAGGAGAATGTGTCCAACGGACAAGGAGAGACGGTCGCTCTGCGGCAGTTCGTTCCGGGTACCGACGCCGGACGCTATACCATCGCTGATAACGGCACCGGGACCCTAGCCGGGGGTGGTGTGTTGCTGCTGATTACCCGCGTCAGCCTCAGCGCAGGCCAGGCCCGGGCCGAGGAGTACCGTTTCATGGTGCGCGCTCCGGTCCCGATCAACGGCGCGCACTTTACCGGCGTCGTGCGGCGGATTTCGGACTGAGACCAGGCCGGCTGGATCGGGATCGGTGCGCATTCCTGCATTGCATCGGCGAGTGAGCTCGAACGTGCCTTGGCCTGATCTACAGGGCCGGACCGTATCGGGTGTCGCCGTTTGCGATACCCGCCGATAGGCGGAAAGTTCGGATGAGGATGAACACGGAAAAAGCCGTAAGGTGAATATTTTGGAGGTTTGCTATGGTGAAGTCGGGAGCATTCAGTAATGCCAGTATCCGAGGCCTGTACGCGTTGACCAGCCTTGCCGAAAGAGGTCGGGTGCCGGGCGCCTCGATCGGCATGCTTCGGTTCGAAGGCCAAGGAAACATTTCGGGGCAGATCATTACCAATATGCCTGGGCGGACCTATCAGGAACGGCAGGTTCAGGAAGGTTCGGTGGAGGGAACCCTTACCGTCGATGAGTCCGGCTTGGGCTTTGGCCGGGCAGAAATCGTGTACCGTTATGGCGACGGCATAGTGTTGACCACCGCCGCCCGGTTCATGATTAATCAGGCCGAGACCTCGAGCACCGAGGCCATGGCGCAAAGCCTGACAGTAATGCAAGAAGGCCTTGATCCCGCGACAGGGGGCCTTGTCACGACGTTCCTGACGCGCTTGCCTGATGAGGGTGTGTTCGGGCTCGAGAGTCTGCGCGGCACTTACTCGGGCGTCGGGTTCGCCTACGGTGGCCTATCCCCTGTCTCAGGTACTGGGTATATCACTTTCGATGGTCAGGGCGGAACCAACGCATCCAATGTCCAGAACTTCCCTGGGGCGAACTTCGGTGAGCGGGTTTTCGTCACGTTCGACACCCCAGCGGGGCAGTATACGATCGGTGAAAACGGCATCGGCACCATTACCTCGGCACAGGAGTATGAAGTCGGAGCAGTCGCCGATCTGGTGGTCACTCGCGCGAAGGTGATCGGCGGCGTCAAAGTCGCCCAGGAGTATTTCTGGTTCCTGAGGGACCTATTACCCACGGGCGGTCTGGCAACCAGCCGCATCAGCAAACAATTCCCTGATTAAGCTCGCCGCGCCCGGAGGGAGCCCCCCAAATGTGCCGAGGCGGCGTTACAGCGCTTGGCGATAAGGAGAACGTCGCCAACGCACAAGGAGAGACGGTCACTCTGCGGCAGTTCGTTCCGGGTACCGACGCCGGACGCTATACCGTCGCTGATGACGGCACCGGGACCCTAGTAGGTAGGTTGGGCAAAGCCGCCAGGGACGGCGGCGTGCCCAACAAACATAGGTATTGGGTACAGGCCATAGAAGGAGAAATCAATGAGCAAACAGATTCTATTCGTATTGTCCGAATGGGGCTATTGGGGCGAGGAGCTGGTGGGACCCCTGGAGGCCTGTGATGCCGAAGGTTACGGGGTCAGCTTCGTCACCCCCACCGGCCAGCGGCCCTTGGCGCACCCGGTGAGCATGAGCCCCGGCTTCATCGACCCACCCCTCGGGCGCTCGGTCGTCTCGGAAGAAATGGCGGAGAAGACCCGTGCCATCGAGGCCTCCGACCGGCTTCACAACCCGCTGAACCTGGCGGAGTGGCTCCCGGTCCGGCCCTATCCCAGCTCGGCCACCTACCTACGGGACATGGAGGCCTACTATGCCCGCCGCGAGGAGATTCGCGAGCAGGATCTGGCCCGGTATGACGCCCTGGTGATCGTCGGCGGCAGCGGCGCTTTGGTGGATCTGGCCAACAACCAGCGCCTGCATGACCTCATCATCGGCTTCGTGCAGCTGGACAAGCTGGTGGTCTGCGAGTGTTACGGCGTCTCCTGCTTGCCCTTCGCCCGCGAGATCGACGATCGGGAATGCCTGATCCGGGGCAAACAGGTCACCGGCCATGTCATCGAGTACGACTATCTGGACGGTACCGCCTTCGCCGGACCCCATGATGTGGACGGCACCAACCGGGGCTTCGGCGACGGCTTCATCAACTTCGGCCCGCCCTTCTATCCGTTGGAATACATCCTGCGCGACGCGGTTGGCCCGGAGGGCGGCTTTCACGGCAATGTCGGGCGCCGTACCTCGGTCATCCTGGACTGGCCCTTCCTCACCAGCCGTTCGACCGCCTCTTCCGTAGAGTGCGGGCGCGTCCTGATCGAGGCCCTGGAACGGGGCCTGCGGCGACACGGGTGGTGAAGGGGATAATGCCATTGCAGGCACCGCGTGGTTGTCTGTCGGTAGGTGTTGCCGGAATCCCAAGTGCCATGGATAGGTACCATGGATGGCAAAACGATGGAGGTGTTGAACAATTACGGCAGAAAATTCGGATGCTGGGCAGAGACGGACTAGACTAGTGACTCGGGTGCCGACCTGAAGGGTCCGCCAATCACGCCAAGAAAGAAGATCGGATAAATGTCATGACCCAGCCCATGCTTACCGAAACCACCGTTCGCGACTTGATCCGTCAGGAACTGCCCGTTCTGTTACAGGAAGACCGGAAAATCTGCGACTCGATCACCGAGCTTGGCCGAGAACGGTTCGCCGATCGTGACCGCACCGACGGACGTATCGAACAGATGTTGGACGAACTGCGCCGCGATCGGGAACGGAGCGACCGCAAGTGGAAAGAGCAACAGGCGGAAGACAAGCGAAGATGGGAAGAGAATACCCGTAGGTGGGAAGAGCAACGGGCGGAAGACAAGCGAAGAGAGGAAGAAAATACCCGCAAGTGGGAAGAGAATGCCCGCAGGTGGAAAGAGCAACGAGCGGAAGACAAGCGAAGATGGGAGGAGAATACCCGCAAGTGGGAAGCGCACGTCCAGGAAAACAAGCGGGAATCCGAACGGCTGCATGAAGAAATCATGGCCGTTGTTGCCAAGGTCGACCGCAGCATCGGTGCCCTTGGAGCACGCTGGGGGCTCAATACCGAACGCTCCTTTCGTGATGCCTTGGCGGCGATCCTGGAAAAGAGTTTCGGGGTAGCGGTCATCAACGTCAACGAATTCGACGACGAAGGGACGGTGTTCGGGCGGCCCGAGCAGGTGGAGCTGGATGTGGTCATCCATAACGGCATCCTGATCCTCATCGAGATCAAATCATCCGTCAGTAAGGCCGATATGCATATCTTCGAGCGCAAGGCGCGCTTCTACGAGCGTCGCCACGAGCGCCAAGCGCAACGGCTCATCGTGATCTCACCCATGATCGACCCACGGGCCAAAGAGGTCGGTAAAGACTTGGGGATCGAGCTCTATGCCGATTCCATGGAGGTACCGGTCCGATGAGGACCCCCCACTACCTTGCGACTAATAGGATCTTCACGGAAGCGTTAGCCGCGAATAACGCAAATGAACACAATGGGGTAGTGGTTAAGGTTCAAATGGAAACAGTGCCACTCGCAGTGGGTTGGGCACGCCATACGTTACGCTCCCTCTCCCACCGAGGGTATCGTAAAAGGTGACGCCCGACGCGGTCATTCTCGTTCCCACGCGCTGCGTGGGAACCTGGAAGCTCCGCGCCGCGGAGCGCATCAGGCCGGTGTATACACGGGAATCAAACCTGCCGGCTGTGCGGCGTTATCCGGTGTGGCCCGGAAGGCGTCTGCTCTGAGCGTTGCCGACAGCTGGTCATGGGGTCCGTAAGCCGTCTGAAAGACAGCGGTCCCAGCCGGACTCGCGTCCCCGGAAGCGCCGACATCTTGTCGGCTCCTGGGACCGCCGACATCTTGTCGGCCCTTGGGACCGCCGACATTCTGTCGGCTCCCGGGACCACCGATATTTCGTTGGCCCTTCCGGCTATCGGGTAAAACCTGAATGCCGAGTTGCCGGTCCAACTGGTCATCAGTCAGGCTTAGTTTTATCGTTCCCAGGCGCCGCGTGGGAACCAGAGACCGGGAGCGGGGCTTTTGCGACGCCCTCGCCGGGAGAGGGGTTGGGGAGAGGGGATCAAATCAGACAATGGGGCATGATGAACCGCTCTACGCCAACCATTTAGAAATTTACCACTACCCACGAAGGGACGCTGTTCGGGCGGCCCGGGCAGGTGGAGCTGGATGTCGTCATCCATAATGGCACCCTGATCCTCATTGAGATTTTCACTGAAAATTGCCGGGAGGAAATTTTTCAAGCTTTCTTGAGAGGAGCGAGACGCCCACGCACCATGATCCGCACAGGTATCGTCCGTTGCGATACCTACCGGTAGGCAGGAAGTTCAAATCGGAATGAACCCGGCGGTGTTACCGCCGTGGCCACGCATCGAGGAGGATAGGAACATGTCACTCACTGTCCATTTCAAACGCCCCGTCGGTTGGGGTGAGGCCATCAACGTCCACCATTGGAATACGGCACCAGGGGATGCACCGACCACCTGGCCGGGGGTGCCCATGACGGCGGAGGGGAATGACTGGTTTGCATTTACATGGCAAGGCGCGGACGCCGCTGACATGGTTTTCAACGACGGCGCCGGCCGCCAGACCGGCAACCTGCGCCGGGAGCGGGACGGCTGGTTCTTCACCGGCAACACCTGGTACGACGAAAACCCGGAGCGGCCCCAGATCCCGGTAGTGCGGGCGAGCCTCCGCGGCGGACTCTACAACCGGGCCCAACAGGTCATCCTCGAAGGCTCGAACGACGACGACAGCTTCTTCTACACCCTGGATGGTACGGAACCCACGACCGCATCCCCACGCTATGCCGGACCCATTAGCGTCGATCGAACGGCAACCCTGGCAGTGATCGGCGTCAACAGCGCGGGCGAGCAGGGTCAGATCCGCACCTTCACCTACACCATCGACCCGAACGCCGACCTGGAGCGCCCGGTCATCACCTCGAGTCACGACAGTGGGACCCATGCGGACCCCATCGATGCGGTGTTTACCGTGCGCGACAACCGACCCGCGCCCATTACCGCCTACTTCACCCTCGACGGCAGCGAGCCTGGCCTATCCGCATCCGTCTATGTGGCAGGAAACGCCGCGGACGGATTGGCCGGCCCGGCCATACCCATCACCGCCACCACCAGCGTGCGGTTCCTGGTGGTGGACGGCGCCGGCAACCGGACCCGGCGCAGCTTCTACTTCAACATCGGTCCCAGCGTGGCCCCCGGTGATTTCCGCGCGGAGACCATCTATTTCCTCATCACCACCCGCTTCTACGACGGCGACCCGAGCAACAACTATTTCTGCCGCGACCGCATCCGCTTCAACCTACAAACCGGCGAGGCGGAAGACCCCCACTGGCGGGGCGACTTCCGCGGCCTCATCCAACGCCTGGATTACCTCCGGGATCTCGGCTTCACCGCCATCTGGATCACGCCGCCGGTAGAGAACCGCTCCGGGCTGGACTACCACGGCTACCACGCCTATGACTGGACCCGCATCGACCCGCGGTTGGAGTCCCCCGATGCCACCTATCAAGACCTCATCAACGAGGCCCACGCCCGCGGCATCAAGATCATCCAGGACGTGGTCATCAACCACTCCTCCCAGTACGGCATCCGCGGCCAGGTGTGGATCGACCACTTGCCCATCAAATACTACGTGCCCCAGGGCTCCCAGCAGGGGCGCATCGACAACGGGCCCTACCAGGGCAATCTCGGCGATTACACGCACCCCGCCCGGGCGGACAACGACAATCCCGTGGCCCCTGCCTGGTTCCGTGAGCGCCAGGAGCGGGACCCCCAGGGCACCGAACCCCTGACCGATCCCCTGACCGGCGCCCGCGTGCCCAACCCGGGTTACAACCCCAACCGCTTCTTCGGCATCGACGCCACGCGCCTGGACCCCACCTGGTACCACCAGGAAGGCTTCGTCATGGGTGGCGATTGGGAATCCCAATGGCCCCTGCAGAGCCGTCACATGGCCGGCGACTGCATCGACCTCAACACCGAGAACCAGGTGGTCAAGGACTATCTGATCGGCGCCATCAACCGCTATCTCGACATGGGCGTCGACGCCCTGCGCATCGACACCGTCAAACACATCGAGCGCGGCAACCTGCTCGAATACGTCAACGCCTGGAAGGCCCACAAGCCGGGGCTGTTCGTCTTCGGCGAGAACCTGGTCAAAGGCACCGGCTGGGGCGACCTGTTCGGCGATGACAATGGCCCCTCGACCATCCGCCCCTGGTGGTACACACGCCTGGGGGGCGACCCGCGCAATCCCAATTCGGGCGGGGACTCGGGTTTTTCGGTGCTCGACTTCGGACTCTTCTCCACCTTCCGCGACAATGTGAGTCGCGGCCACTACGGGGGCATCGGCGGCATCCTCGCAAACGACTGGGTCTACGGCGATGCTACCCAGCTTGTAACCTTCCTCCAGAACCACGACGTGGGTCCCGACAACGACTTCCGCTTCCGGTTCCAGGGCGATGACTGGATGGCGGCCGCCGCCTACAACCTACTCTGGACCATCCGCGGCATCCCCTGCCTCTATCAGGGCGAGGAGATTGCCTTCATGCGCGCCGCGCCCCAGGACATCATCAGCAACAATGACACCCTGGAGACCACCGGCCGCGCCTACTTCGGCGACCAGCTGACCGATGAGCGCCTCCCCGAGACCCAAAGCCATTCCCTGTACCGGCATATCCGGCGCCTCAATCAGATCCGCCGGGCGATCCCCGCCCTGCAGAAGGCCCCCATGAGCCGCGTGGGAGAGTGGGGCAGCGGCATGAGCTTCGTGCGCGACCACAACAACGGCGAGAGCTATTGCGTGGTCGGGCTCGCCGTCGGCTCGGATCAGAACATCAGCGTCGGCAACGTCCGCAACGGTACCTACCGGGACGCCGTCACCGGCAATGAGCTCCGGATCGGCGGTGGTACCATCTCCTTCCAGGTGCGTGCCAACTCCGCCGGTATCTATGTCCTCAACGGCCCGGGACGGATCGGCGAAGAAGGCCCGTACTTGCGTTAGGACTTCGAAAAAAAACGACGAATCACGCGAATCGGCGCGAATCCATTCGCGAGGATTTGCGTGATTCGCAGCGATCGATTTTCCGATTACCGGAATTTAGCCTGGTGGACACAGCCCACCCTGCGGGCTGCCACCCGGCGGGTGACGGCGCGCCCACCGCCGCTGCAATCACGGCGCCTGGCCCACGCGCCTGACCCGCCCTACGGGCTGGGTTTCGCTCCTCAACCCAGCCTACCACTTGTCATTCCGAGCGCAGCGAGGGATCTGATTGGGCACGCCGTCTGCCTGCCGGGAGGTACCCATCATCGATGGGCATGCGGCGCTTGGTGCATCCGATCAAGCCGTCGCGGCCGGGAAACTTCCGTGGCATAACCGCACCTTGAAATCACCCTGATCGGCGCTTGTTTTGCCCATCCTACGGGCTGCCATCCGGCGGGTGACGGCGCGCCCACCGCCGCCACAATCGCGGCGCCTGGCGCACGCGCCTGGCCCGCCCTACGGGCTCGATTGATGCGGTTCGCGCGGCTAGGGTTTACACTGGCCGGCAAGCCCAGAACCACCGTGCTCACCGCATCCTACGTTACTGGTTCTGAACCGCCGAAGCCGGTAGGATGGGGTGAGCCGCCGGGCGCGGGACGCACCCGGCGGCGAACCGCATCTTTGGACGGTGGAGGTGTCCAACACTCGTCCCGACCGTAGGGAGAGATCTCTGTGTCGGCACGGACTATCCAAAGATACGGTTCGCTACGTTCACCGCATCCCACAGGTTTTGCCCGATCCATGCTGCTACCTTAGGGGTGCAAAGAGGGTTTTCGGCATTCCGTGGGGAACGCATGACTACGCATAACGACTGCTCCGAGATATCCCGGTCACAGCTGTCCGTGGAGGAGGCCCTTGAGCTCCTGTTGGCCCAGTCCCGGCCCATCGCGGACAGCGAGCGGGTCCCCACCCGGTCCGGGCTCGGGCGGGTGCTGGCCGAGTCCGTGGTGAGCACTATCGACGTACCCGGCTGGGACAACAGCGCCATGGACGGTTACGCGGTCCGTAGCGCCGACCTTGCGGCCAGCGGCGGCCGGTTGCCCGTCTCCCAGCGCATTCCGGCCGGCGTCGTCGGGCCATCCCTGGAGTCCGGCACGGCGGCGCGCATCTTCACCGGCGCCCCCGTACCCGCGGGTGCCGATACGGTGGTCATCCAAGAGTCGTGCACCACCGATGGCGATTGGGTTCGGGTCCCCCCGGACGTCAAGGCCGGCGCCAACATCCGCCGTACCGGCGAGGATATCGCCGCCGGCTCCCAGGTCATCTCGGCCGGTATCCGTCTCAGGGCCCAACACCTGGGACTCGCCGCCTCGGTAGGCGCCGCCGAGCTGACCGTCCGCCGCCGCCTGCGGGTCACCGTCTTCTCCAGCGGCGACGAGCTGGTCATGCCCGGTACCCCTTTGGGACCTGGGCAGATCTACAACTCCAACCGCTTTACCCTGATCGGCTTGCTGGAAGAACTGGGCTGTGAGGTCCGAGATCTGGGTATCGTCCGGGACACACTGGACGCCACTATGGAGGCCCTGGCCGAGGCGGCCGAGCGCTCGGATCTGATTCTGGCCAGCGGCGGTGTCTCCGTGGGCGAGGAGGACCATGTCAAGCCGGCGGTGGAGCGCCTGGGTAGCCTGGACCTGTGGCAGATCGCCATGCGTCCCGGCAAGCCGTTGGCCTTCGGCCACATCGGTGGCCACAGCGGCACGGGGCGGACCCCCTTCATCGGCAGCCCTGGCAATCCCGTCTCCCTGTTCGTCACCTTCTGCCTGTTCGCCCGGCCCTTCATCCGACGCATGCAGGGTATCGCGGGCTCTGTCCGACCCGCTGCGGTGACGGCCGAGGTGGGCTTCACATGGCCGCGACCGGCCAAGCGCCGCGAGTTCCAGCGCGCGCGCCTGGAGCCAGATGAGGGTGGCCGACCCCGGGTAAGCCTCTACCCCAACCGCTCTTCCGCTGTGCTCTCCTCCGTGGCCTGGGCCAACGGTCTGGCCGTCATCCCCGAGGGTCGGGTCTTGCAGGCGGGAGATCCCATCGAGTTCATTCCCTTCAGCGAGCTCACCGGATGATCAAGATCCTCTACTTTGCCCGCTTGCGTGAACAACTGGGGACCGCCGGCGAGGAGCTCCCGGCCGCGGCCGAACTGACGACAGTCGGCGACCTTATGGCCTTACTGCGTGATCGCGGCGGCGCCTGGTCTGAGCATCTGGCGGAGGGCGAGACTATCCTGGCAGCGGTCAATCAAGAGATGGCCCGTCCTGAGACGCCAATCAAGGACGGCGACGAAGTGGCCTTCTTTCCGCCGGTTACCGGGGGATAGGCCTCAGGGCGACCGAACAAGGAATTATTCCGACATGGCACAGGGGTTGAGTTCGGCAGGGACCGGCCACCGATCGCCACTCGTAATGGCCGCCTTCCCGCCGTTGATCCTGCTATTCGCCGCAACCGCCGGCGCCGCAACCAGCGTCTATCGCTGCGTTGCTTCCAATGGCAATCTCGAGTTTCGCCAAACGCCCTGCACCAGTGGTGCCGAGGGGCAGGAGATGCGGATCGAGGACCGCAGGACAGGTTGGAAACCGGCACGGACCAAGATCGAGCGGAAACCCAAAGGCCCGCCCGCCGCCGCTACCCGCAAGCGCAGAACGGAGAAAAGAAACCCCCCGGCGCTCGCCCGACAAGCGGAAAAATGCTGGAAGAGGCGCCGGCTGGTGGAAGCGATCAATCGGCAGCTCAGACACGGCTACAAGCCCGCTACGGGTGAAAGGCTGCGGCACAAACGGCGGGTTCACGAGGACTACATCCGTCGGTTCTGTAACTGATCGAAGAGTTTGGTCGAGATTATGCGAGTTACTTTGCGATTTTGGAGCTCATTTTGAGTTTGGCTTTCAACCAGAGGTAGTGGTAAACCTATAAGTGAAAAAGTAGAGCGATTCATCTTTTTGATCCCCTCTCCCCAACCCCTCTCCCGGCGGGAGAGGGGATATAGTAGCCAGTACCGTTGGTCATGTTATCACTTATACATTAGCCATTACCCAACCAGAGATAGCAGCTGTGGGTAGGGGTTCGATCTTCGCGCCTTACGGCTCAATCGGCCGGCAGGATGGCGTCGGTGGTCTGGGACAGGGCCGTGACGACGCGGTCGGGGACCACACTGGCGCAGCACGGATCGTCCTCGCGTAGGCGCAGGGAACGGGCGTCACCGGCAAACAGGGCGGTACGGCAACCGGTCAGGGACGCCGGCCAGATGTCGTTGCGCAGATCGTTGCCGACATAGAGCACCTCGCTCGGTGCAATGCCGTGGACCCGATCCAGGCCGGTAAGGGCTACCTGGTAGATGCGGGTGGAGGGCTTGGCCTCCAGCAGGCGGTAGGACCAGGCGCAGCACTCGGTATCGAATCCCAGGTCGGCGAGCGGGGCGCCGAGAAAGCCCTCCAGCATCAGGGGGGTGTAGAACTGGGCGTTGGATACGATGCCTAGCACCAGGGGACGTCGGCGCAGGTCTGCCAGCAGCCGGGCCAGACCCGGCATGGGCCAGACCGGGTTCACACGACACTCATACTCCACCGCCAAGCGTGCGAGCTTGTCCTGCGACGCCGGCACCTCGCCCCCCAGTACTTCGGCCCAGACAGCCAGGATGTCCACCTCCGGGAACTCGGTGCCGGCGGCCTGGCGCTGCGTATGAGAGGCACGGATGGCCTGCTCGAGCCGGGCCGGACCGGCAGTGGCCGGGGCCCTTATGCCGGCGGCGTCCAGGGCCGCGGCGAAGGCGCTGGTGGTATCCCGCTCCCCGGCCAGCCCGATGTCCCCGGAGGCGGAGATGACGAGGGTGCCGTAGACATCGAACAGCACCGCTCGGATTCCAGGCAGGGGATCGAGCTGGGGGGCGACATCCGTCGGACAGGGTTCCAGGGGGGTGGATAGATACCGGATGCGACCGACCAGGTAGTCGGGTATGGGCTGGGACATAATGATTCGTCAGGTTCTCAGAAGCAACAGGCGCTCGGGGGCCAGGAACCGTTCGAGCAGGACCGTCCCATCGGCGGCGCCCAGATTGGAATCGAGGGTTGCGTCCAACAGCGACCGATAGATGCGCTCGAGGCGGCGGCCATAGCCGGCGATGGAATAGTCACGCTCGGCCCGGGTCCGGTTGTGTGTGATGCGGTCCGCGGGAGTGGTGTCGGGCAGGCGCGCGGGGCGCAGGGAGGCGCGGTCGTGGGGATTGGAGGCCAGGTGACGGATGACCTCCTCCTGGGCGGTTTCGTCCAGGCGCCCGAAATCGATGTGCCCGTCGCGCACGGCGCTCGCCCACAGACGCCCCAGGTCGTCGGGCGTCTGGGGGCGGCCATACGCAGCCGCCAGGTCTGTGAGGGCCTGGTCCATGGCTCCGCGCAGGCGGTCCCGGTCGAGCCAGTCCAGGGGGACCTCCAGGCGTTCGTAGAGCCCCCCGAGGTCGAGCCCGGCCGCTACGAAGTCGCGGGTGATCTCGGGCAGGTCGCGGCCGACCAGGGGACGTCCCGCCAGCCAGGGTTCGAGGAAGGCAAGACCGAAGCCCTCGGCGACGCTGGTGGTGACCAGGGCGTGGGCCGAGGCGAGGAGGGCGGGGAAATCATCGATGCGGTTTCCGAGCTCGAACTCCAGGCCGAGCCCCAACGCTTGCGCCAACGCCACCCAGCGCCGGTAGCGGGGCTGTTCGGCCGGGTTTTGGGGGGCCTGGGTGGTTGCGAACAGGTCCTGCTCCGGGGCCAGCGTCGCCCAGAGCAAGAGCTCGCCCAGGTTCTTGCGCCGGATGGCACGGGTGGGATAGAGCCAGAGTCTAAGGTCCGGAAACGGGTCGGCGGATCGATCCGCCGGCGGCGACAGGTTCACCGCATTCGGCAGCAAATGCAGCCGGTCGTGGGGTATGCCCGCGGCGGCCAGGAAGCCGCGATCACGGTCATTGAGGACCGCATAATGCAGGTGCGCGGCCTGGGGGTAGAGCAGAGCGGAGAGTCGCGCCCTATCTCTCCCACCGAGCTCCTCGATCAGCCTGGCATAGAGGCCCGGGCGACCGTCCTCGGCGAAGTCGTGGGGCTGCAGCAGTAGGCGCTGGCCCTGCCGTGCCAGCGTGCACAGGGCCTCGGGGAGGGCCAGGTTCTTGCCCAGGCAGTGATTGTGGATATGCCACAGATCCGGCACATCCCCCAGCCCCGCCCGGGCCGTCCGCACCAGCTCTGCCGCGAGCTCCGCGGGACCCACCGCGGGCCGGTGTTCCTCGTAGGCAAGCGCCGGTACCGGGGCGAAGCCCACGCCTTCCGGCAGGGGCTGTCGGGGCGGCTCCCCGGCCACGACCAGCACCCGATGACCCGCCGCCGCAAGGGCCGTAGAGGCGTGCTCGATCACCCGGCTGACGCCGCCGGTCTGCAGGTGGAAGTGACTGATGAGGATGCGCATTCGGGACCTGACAGATGGGACGCTATGAAATGGTTTTGCTCGACACTTGCGCCATTATTTGGGACGCTTTAGAGCCTTCCAAATTAACCCAAAAAGCTAAAAAAGCTATTAAAGCTGACCAAAATTTGAGGGATGCAACCTTAGTAGAAACTATTTGGTGAAGGGCATAACGGGCAATAGGGAGCGTGGGAGCCAGATACAGCGTCTTGTCAGGCTATCAAATCTCCGGTTATTGTGGATTCGCTTGTAGGGTATCGGCGAACATATCAGTCGCCCATTGGTTGATACTCTTTCCACTAACTTCAGCCGCCAGGGCAATCGCGGCGTGAACTTCTGGTGGAATGCGCAACATAAGATTTCCGGAATAGGGTTTTTGCGGCGGGCGATTCAGCTTTTCACAAGTTTCAAGATAATCATCAACTGCTTCTTCGAAAGCAGTACGCAGTTCTGCGACGGATTCGCCGTGAAAACCCACGACATCATTGATACCTGCAATATGACCGATAAAGCAGCCATCGTCGTCACTATAGTCGATTCGAGCTGCATATTCTCTATAAGTCATTGTGTTCATAGTGCTATTCCTACCTGCTGTAGAAAACGTCGGGCATCACGCACTTGGTATGGCTTTGCCTCTTTCTGAGGATGGGGACGGTGGAAAGTGGCGACAACATTATTCAGTTCAAACCGTACCCGCGAACCTCTCCCCTCAATGGATCTGGCGCCAAGTGCCATGAAAAGGGCTTCAATATCCCTCCATTCCAATGTGGTAGGAACTGGCGTTCTGAAAATATCGCTTAAAGTGTTCCGATGCCGTTTATTCATTCATTTTCTCTATGATAGCAAAATGTGCTATCATGTGTCAGTATTTTGTGATGATATTCGATTCGACACTTCTTGTGTTCCAGGATCTTTCATCGCAACACGCATATAATGCAACCGTGAAAATTTCTTAGGCAGGATCGCTGCAGGAAACTAGGGTCGATTATAGACTGCTAATGCACGACCATGAAAACGCCGGAAAACATCGGTTTTGTCTCGACCCGATTCGCGGGTACCGACGGCGTCTCCCTGGAGGCGGCGAAGTGGGCAGAGGTACTCTGGCAGGACCAGCACGTAAGCTACTGGTACGGAGGGGTGCTGGACCGGGATCCGGAGATGAGCCTATGTGTCCCCGAGGCCTTCTTCGGGCATTCGGAGAATCGCTGGATCAACGAGCGACTCTGGGACCGCACGAGTCGCGGTCAGGAGGCCAGCCGGCGCATCCGCGAGCTGGCCGAATATCTCAAGGGTACCCTTTACGAGTATCGGGAACGGTTCGAGCTGGACATCCTGATCCTGCAGAATGTACTCACCATCCCCATGCATATCCCGCTCGGGGTGGCCGTGACTGAGTTTCTGCTCGAGACCCGGATGCCTGCGATCGCCCATCACCACGACTTCCATTGGGAGCGCCAGCGGTTCCAGATCTCGGCCGTGGGGGACTATTTGGAGATGGCCTTCCCGCCGCGCATCCCGCATCTGCAGCACGTGGTGATCAATCAGGCGGCGAAGGATCAGCTCGGGTGGCGCAAGGGGATCTCCAGTCTGCTCATCCCCAACGTGCTGGACTACGAGAACCCACCCGATCCGATCGACGACTATGCCGCCGATGTCCGTGAGGAGATCGGGCTCGCTCCCGGCGATCTGCTGATCCTGCAACCGACCCGGGTGATTCCCCGCAAGGGCATCGAGCACGCCATCCACCTGCTGCGGCGGATCGAGGATTCGCGCTGCAAGCTGGTGGTGTCCCACGCGGCTGGGGACGAGGGGCTTATCTACTGCAAGGAACTCTGCGCGCTGGCACGGGATGAGAAGGTGGAATTGATCCTGTTCGAGGCCCGGGTCGCCGACCGCCGCCAGCTCAATGAAGACGGGCGTAAGATCTATGTCCTCAAGGACCTCTACCCCCATGCCGATCTGGTGACCTTTCCGAGCCTGTACGAGGGCTTCGGTAACGCCTTGCTGGAGGCCATCTACTTCCGCAAGCCGCTGGTGATCGGAAACTACTCGGTCTATAGCCGCGATATCGTACCCAAGGGGATCTCCCTGCCGACCGTCAAGGGCTTCATCGACCGTGATCTGGTGGAGGAAACCAGGCGCATCCTGGAGGACCCGGACTACCGGGAACAGCTGGTGGAGCACAACTACCGGGTTGCCGAACGCTATTTCAGCTACCGGGTGTTGCGGAACAGTCTGCGCCTGATCATCGCCAACATTCGTAACCTGACGGAGTGAGCCATGCTGGTCGTCGATCGCACCGTCTATCAACGCCTCAGGACGCACCTGTCAGCGCTTTACGGACAGGATGAACTGCCGCGAATGCTGAGCCGAATCCACCTGCTCGCCGGGCGTTACGGGGTCGGCACCTGCCCGGATGAGCCCTGCGGCCGCGTCCGCTGGGACCAGCGCGACGCCGTGCTCATTACCTACGGGGACATGGTGCGCGGCGAAGGGGAACCGCCCCTGCGCTCCCTGCTGCGTTTCCTGGAGAATCATCTGAGCGATACCCTGTCCGCGGTCCATGTGCTGCCCTTTTTTCCCTCCAGCTCGGACGACGGCTTTGCGGTCATCGACTATCGGCAGGTGGATCCGGCCCTCGGTGATTGGGAGGACATCGAGGCCCTGGGCGCGGACGACCGGTTTCGGTTGATGGTGGACCTGGTCATCAACCATGTCTCCAGCCAGAGCAATTGGTTCCGCAACTTCGCCAACGGGATTGCCCCGGAACGGCACTATTTCATCGAGGTGGAGCCGGATACGGACTTAAGCACCGTCACCCGTCCCCGCACCTCGCCGCTGCTGCGCCCGGTGCAGACGCCGTCCGGCGAGCGGCTGGTATGGGCGACCTTCAGCCACGACCAGATCGACGTGGACTTCAGCAACCCGGACGTGCTGTTTGAGTACCTGGATATCCTGTTGTTCTACGTGCGCAACGGCGCCCGCATCATTCGCCTGGATGCCGTCGCCTATCTGTGGAAGACGGTCGGTACCAACTGCATCCATCTGGAGCAGACCCACCTGGTGGTCAAGATCCTGCGCGATGTGCTGGATCTGCTGGCACCGGGGATCATCCTGCTCACGGAGACCAATGTCCCGCACCAGGAGAACATCGGCTATTTCGGTGCCGGGGACGAGGCCCACATGGTCTATCAGTTCAGCCTGCCGCCCTTGTTGCTGCATGCGCTGGAGACCGGAGAGTCCCGCTATCTCATGGACTGGGTCACGGGGCTCGAACCTCCGCCGCTGGGTTGCACCTTCTTCAACTTCACCGCCTCCCACGACGGTATTGGCCTGCGCCCCCTGGAAGGGCTGTTGCCGGACGCCGAGTTCGAGGCGCTGGTAGAGCGGATGCAACAGAAGGGCGGGCAGGTCTCCTGGCGGGAGAACCCGGATGGTTCCCGGACGCCCTATGAGCTGAACATCACCTACTTCGATGCCCTGAGCGCCCCCGGACGGAAGGACAGCGATGTCGGCATCGCCCGGTTCCTGTGCTCCCAGACCATCATGCTGAGCCTCCAGGGAGTACCGGGTATCTACTTCAACAGCCTGGTCGCGGCCCCGAACTGGCTGGCGGGGGTCGAAGAAACCGGCCGCGCCCGCACCATCAACCGCCGGAAATGGGGGTTGGCGGAGCTGGAGGACCTGCTCGGAGACGCGGTCCAACCGGCGAGTCGGGTCCTGGCCGAGTACCGGCGCCTGCTGGGGATCCGGCGCGCGCAGGCCGCATTTCATCCCGATGGTCCCCAGCGGGCCTTACAGCTACCGGCGGGGCTGTTCGGCATCGAGCGGACGGTACCCGACGGCTCCGAGCGGATTCGGGTCCTTGCCAACCTCACCGCCGAGCCGCTGGAGGTCCAGCCGCAGCAGATCGAGCACGACTTCGAGCAACGGCAGTGGAGCGAGCTCATCCAGGGTTGGTCCGGCGCGGGTGCCGAGCTCGGGCCGCTCCAGCTCGCACCTTATCAAGTCATGTGGCTGCGGGGATAAGCACCGGGAGGGGCGATTTGAAAACACCTGCGACCCCTATCTCCGTCACGCTGGGGGGATTGCCCCGGCATGCCTCGTGGTCGGTGCTACTCCTAATGGTTGCGCTCGGCCTCGGCGGGTGCGGCGGTGGTGGTGAGCGTTCGACGCGAAACAATTTCTTACCCGTGCATTGCCTGGACAAGCCGGACCCCGGACCCTGCAAAGCATCTGTTATCCGCTACTTTTACGATTACCGCTCCGACAGGTGCTATGGGTTCCGATATGGGGGCTGTGGGGGGTGGGTCCCGTTCGAGACCTTGGCGGCCTGCGAGGAGACCTGTAGCGCGGGCGGTCCGTAGCGATCCGCCTTGCAACAAGAGTTCATCGAACATTTAAAAAGCAAACCTAATCACCCGTTTTCTTTTGTGAAGACCGGGAAAATTCTGTTATTCTAAAACTCCCTTTCACCACCGAATTCCCGCGCATCGGGGCCCCCAATGTACCGGCTGATCGCACTGTTTTTACTGTTGCTGTCATTACCCCTCCAAGCGCAACAAGTGGATGTCCGTGGTGCCCGCATCTGGACGGCACCCGATCGCACCCGGTTGGTACTGGATACTGCGGCGCCGGTATCTCACAAGATCTTTCCCCTCGAGCATCCCTACCGTTTGGTCATCGATGTCCCGGATGCCCGGCTCAAGGACAAGCTGCCGACCATAAAGGCCAACGAGCCCCTGCTGATCGGTCTGCGCAGTGGGGTACGTGCAGGCGATGATCTGCGTCTGGTGCTGGACCTCAAGCAGCAGGTCCGCGCCAAGAGCTTCCTGCTGCAACCCAACGAGCAGTATGGTCATCGACTGGTGGTGGATCTGGTTCCGATCAGGAAGGGGACGGGGGGGAAGAAGGCCAAGGGCGGCAAGCCACGGCCTCCTGTCCGGACCCGGCTGAGGGATGTCACCATTGCCATCGACGCCGGGCATGGGGGCGAAGATCCGGGCGCCGTCGGTGCCAAGGGCACGCGGGAGAAGGACATTACCTTGCGGATTGCCCGCAGGCTGGCGCGGCTGGTGAAGAAAGAGCGGGGTATGCGGCCGGTGCTGATCCGCAATGGCGATTACTTTATTCGCTTGCGCAAGCGCATGGGGCTGGCGCGCAAGCATCGGGCGGACCTGTTCGTTTCGATCCATGCCGATGCCTTCCGCGATCGGCGGGTGCGCGGCTCGTCCGTCTATACCCTTTCCCACCGCGGGGCCAGTAGCGAGGCCGCCAAGTGGCTAGCGGACAAGGAAAACCGTGCCGACCTCATCGCCGGCGTCGATCTGAGCGAGAACGACAGCCTCTTGGCCACCGTACTCCTGGACATGACCCAGAACGCCACCCTGGAGCACAGCAACCTGGCGGCGGAGCGGGTGCTCACCAACCTCCAAAAGGTAGGGGCGGTTCACCAGGGCAAGGTTCAGAAGGCGGGCTTTGTGGTCCTCAAATCGCCGGATATACCTTCCATCCTGGTCGAGACTGCCTTCATCTCCAACCCGGAGGAGGAGAAGCGTCTGCGCAGCAACGAACATCAGGCGAAGCTTGCCGGTGCCATATTGGCCGGCATCAAGTCCTATTTCACCCGCCATCCACCGCCGGGAACCAAACTTGCCGGTAGAGGTAGAGGCAAGGGGCGTCGTCACGTGATCAACCACGGCGACACGCTCCTGGAGATTGCCAAACATTACGACGTGAGCCTGACTTCCCTGCGCAGCGCCAACAACCTCGAGGGTGACCGCATCCGCGTCGGTCAGGTGCTCACCATCCCTTAGATCTGTTGACATTTAGCGAACCGCATCCGCCAGGTAGCCAGAGCTCGTAGCTCGTAGGGCGGGTAAGACCAGGGATGGTCGCAACCCGCCGGAAGACTTTTGGCGGGATGCGCTGCGCTTTCCCGCCCTACGCGGACCAATGCTGGGGTTCGCAAGCTCACCCCAGCCTACAGGATTGATTCTTCTGATAAATTTTCTCAATTGAGAACGCTCCCTGGCGCAACGGATCAGTGAATCTCGATGAAGCGCCAAGCTGTACCGCAATTGGGTGTATGCTCCTTTAGGGCTTCCTCAAGTGCCGGCAGAAAGTCCTCGATGCGGTCCGGCTCGCCCAAGTGCTGCGGCAAGGTCACACCTCGGCACCAGAGGGCGAGTATAAGATCCGTTCCAGGTGCACTGGCCTCGTAGCCTGTTAGCCCCACTTCGGCGCCGACGTACAAGAGCCGATTAAACGCCTCGGGTGGTGCATAGACCTCGCCTGCGGAGCCGATATAGAAGGCGTACAGCCGCCCCGAAGCCTGGTCACTGTTGCGGAAGGCAACCCTGAAGTCGTCGCCGGTGGTGTAGTGGCCACTAGGATGGTTGGGCACGATGGCGAGTCGCCGCGCGGTGGAATAGGGGCCTATCAGCTTCAGTAGGGGGCACAGAGGGCGCGGTACCACCGATACGCCACTGATGTCGATCCTAGCCTGGGCGATTGCGCCCAACTCGGCATCCAGTCGCCTAAGATCGGTCTGACCGGCGACGTGACCGCTGATTGCGTAGTCGCCTTCCGCAAGCCTCTCTACTTGCAGTGGAGTGCAGTCGAAGCCCTCAAGCACATCGGCGATTGGTTGCGCCGGGGTAAGTGGTGCCGGAGATGGCTTGGAAGGTATCACCACTGTTGGTGGCGCGGCTACTTCCGCGTGTGGGCTGGGTTCCTGTCCCGGTGGTGGCGTTGAGTCATCCCTGGTCGCTGATGCGTCGGATTCCGGGCTTTGGGATGAAGGTGCCGGCACCGGATCTTGGTAAGACTGCTCGGGTGGTCGGGCTTGCCCGGGGATTACCCCGCCACCATTTCGTTCGACCCACAACCAGGCCAGCAGCGCCATGATTCCCGTTACCACCACAAGCGACAGGGCGCTCAGCCAATGGGTCCTCCACCAATCGGCACGCTTGGACCGCGACTCGTCTCCGGCCGGGTCGGAGCGGCCTGGATCTACGGCAAGTGACCGGCCTATGACTTCCGGGTCCGGGGGGGTGGATAGAACGACCGTGGGCGAATCCGCTTGCCCCTGCTGGTCAGGCCCCGGTTGCGGCATGACGATAGTTGCCTCCGAGTCACCGCTCGGGGTTCCATGTCGCGTCTCGAGCGGATCGGTCGTGCTCCGATCCGGCCCCAAGCCCAACGACGAACGCCACTCGGCGACGGATTGCGGTCGCTCTCGGTAATTCAGCTCCAGGGCCTCATCGAGGCCGCATAAGAAGCCGTCCGTGTACCGGCCCTGCAACTCGTCGGCGAGTCGAGGGCGCGCCGCTGCAACGGGGTCCGGCTTGCGACCGGTGAGCGCATAGAACAGGGTTGCGGCGAGGCTGTAGATGTCCGTCCACTTTCCATACTGACCATACTGTTGCTCCGGCGGTGCGAAGGCCGGCGTCAGCTGTACATATTTGGACAGGTCCTGGTCGCCGGAGACCCGACGTGCCGATCCGAAATCGATCAAAACGGGCGTGCCGTCAGGTCGGATCAGGATGTTGCTCGGCTTGATGTCCCGATGCAGCACATCCGCGTTGTGGACATGCTCCAACCCGGCGAGCAACGCATCCAGAAGCCTGCGCAGAGGTTCCTCGTCCCAGGGCGGCTCGCGCTTGAGGACGGCCTCCAGTGCTTCCCCCTCCTCCCACTTCATGACGAAATAGGAGGTACCGTTCTTCTCGATGACGTGCCGGACCTGGATGATGTTCGGATGCGGCTCCGGCTCGGCCAATCTGCGGAGCGTCTTCGCCTCGCTGACGAAGCGATCCAGCGCCCAGGCAAACTCCTCCGCGTGATCCTGCTTCGGCGTAACCTGCCCGGTGTCGACGCGATCGGCGATATCCCGCGGAAAAAACTCCTTGATGGCGACCGGGTCTTTGAGTACGTGTCCCTCGGCACGATAAACGATACCGAAGGTGCCGGATCCCAGGGTCTGGGTGATATCGTACCCGCCGATATCCGAGCCGTTGGGAAGGGGGGGGTGCTGAGATATGTTTGGGTCCATAGGTGACATTTTAGGTCCGGCAACGACTGCCTAGGAGTCAAACGGTCATCGGCTCGCGGTGGACACCGGTCGGTGGTAGTAGTTAAGGTTTAGGCTCTTTATGGATTCTGGACTGATCTCTCCTCCACCCCCCGGCATGGAGCCGTAGGATGTGGTGAGCGTCGGGCGCGGGAGCGACCGGCGCGAACCGCATCTTTGGCTTCCGGCTCATCGATGCGGTTCCCCGTGGGCGTCCATTGATGCGGTTCGCGCCTCCTGGTGATGCCATCCTGAACGACCAACCGCGCTCACCGCATCCTACACTCCCGCGCAAGACCGCGGTGCAACCAGGGGGTGTGGTGAAGGCAGTGAACGGTTCGGCAGCGCGAAACAATAGGACTCTGCGGCCAAGGCAAAGCAGTCTGGAATCCATAAAGAGCCTTTCCAAGTCCAACCTTTGCTCCTAACGTATTGGGGCTCTTTTTAGAGTCAACTTTAGAGTTCGAATCAAATTGTCCTAATACAGAAAGGGCATCCTTATAGTAACTACGCCACCGCGATCCGTAATTTGGTAGTGGTTAAATTCAAAGTGACATGGTTGTGCGACTTAACGATTCGACCCCCACTGCTTTTGCCATCCCTGGCGCCTGGATTCCGGCAATCCCTGCCGAAATGACGGGGTAAGGGTCGGCAGACTTCATCACTTAAAATTTAGCCACTACCCGTAATTTTAATCGTCGTGCAGCCCCCGAGTATCAGCACCGGCGAAACGGCAATCAGCGGTATCTTCATCTTCATAAGCTTGCTTGAGGGAAAAGGTCTACGCAGCGGATCCTGCGCCCACCATCTGAAAATGAATGCAAATCGGTCGAAATCGATCCGCTGTCGAGCACCTTGGAAAATACGGTTTTCGTCAAGGGAACGTCTCAATAATCAATAGGTTAGAGTCTTTTGATTGGTGAAAACATCTATTTTCAAGATGTCTTATCGTCATGGTTCTTGATCCATTTGCGTGTATTTGCGTTGATTTGCGGATAAATCTTCCGGTCTCGGTTCAAAGCTCGAAACTGGCCCACACCGGACAGTGGTCGGAGGGTTTCTCCATGCCGCGGATGTCGTAGTCGATATCGACATCCACCAGGCGCTCGCGCAGGGGGGCCGTGACCAGTATCAGGTCGATACGCAGGCCGCGCTTGGGATCGCGCTCGAACCCCCGGCTGCGGTAGTCGAACCAGCTGAAGCGGTCATCGGTTTGGGGGTGAAGTGCGCGGTAGGCATCCTGGAGTCCCCAGTCGGTCAGGGTCGTGAACCACTCCCGCTCCTCCGGCAGGAAGCTGCATTTGCCCGTGCGCAGCCAGCGCTTGGCGTTGTCGGCGCCGATGCCGATGTCGAGATCTAGGGGCGCCACGTTCATGTCGCCGAGGATCACCAGATTCTGGTCCGGCGTAAAGCTGGCGCGGACGAAGGCGGTCAGGTCGGCGTAGAACTTCTGTTTAGCGGGAAACTTGACTGGGTGATCGCGGTTCTCGCCCTGGGGGAAGTAGCCGTTGATCAGGGTGAGCTCGCGGCCCTCCGGTAAGGCGTAACGGCCCATGATGAAGCGGCGCTGGGCGTCTTCAGCCTCGTCGGGCAGGCCCTTGATGACCTCCAGCGGCGCCTGTTTACTCAGCAAGGCGACGCCGTAATGGGATTTCTGGCCGAAGTAGTGGGGTTGGTAGCCTAGGGCCTCGACCGCCTCCCGGGGAAAGGCGTCGTCGGCCACCTTGCTTTCCTGGAGACCGATGATATCCGGGTCGTGCCGGGCCTGCAGCGCCTCCAATTGGTGGTGCCGGGCGCGAATGCCGTTGATGTTGAAGGTGACAATCTTCATGGGTTAGCCGGTCTCCATGACGTCATAGGTCTCTTTCCGCCCCATTTCCCAGCCATGACGGTAGGCCCTGCCCCAGGGCAGGGCCTCATGGCCCGCGCTCGGGTCCTGCGCGTCCAGCTCCAGGGCCGCGGCCACATGGCGCGCGTAGCCCAGGCGTTGGAGGGCATGGATAACGCCGTTGGCATAGCCCCGGTTGTACCAGCGCTGGGCATCGTCGGTGCGGTCCAGAAAGCCCTGCGAGTCGTCGTAGAGGTCGCAGATCAGCTCCAAGAGCTGGGGCAGAATGGTGTCGGCGCTCATGAGGCTGGTGGGACGGGAAGCTGAAGAGCATGGGGCGGAGGCTAACACGACCTGCTCCGGCCTTCCAATCCAATGCCATTGAGTTGAGCGTTACGGTCGGCAAAAAAGAGGAGAAACGACGCATCACGCGAATCCTCGTGAATTGGCTTCCGGCGGGTGGCAACAATCCTGAATGATTTGGCGCTGTCTGGAAGATTTGACTTAGAGGGTGTCGCAAAAGTCCTTCCGGGGGCTCGATGAGAACCTGCGTTCGCCTTGATTTTGAACCACAGAGGACACGGAGAACACAGAGAATTGATCGGTTCCTTTCTTGGAGTCCTCTGTGTTCTTAACATTTAGCAGGTCCGCACAGCGGACCCTACAGTCAATCAAGTGGTTAGGGTAGGGTCCGCTGTGCGGACCGCTTGAGCATTGCGGTTACCTAACGTATGAAAAGCAAACGGTTAGGTTAAATGTCAACAGGACCTAGCCTCATTTGGGAGGGTCCGAGGGCGCAGTGTGCGCGGGCGGCGTCTGCCGTTCCCGTAACAGGCGGATAAAGTCGTCGCTGACGCTGTGGTCCTTGGTGTCGGCGGCGTATTGGATCAGCTGCTCGCGCAATCGCTCGGCGGCGTCCAGGGGTATCAGCTGGGCGAGCAGGAAGTAGACGCCGCGGAAACGGGCATCGCCCAGATACTTTTTCGGGCGTTCGTTATCGGCGCCGCGAAAGGCCTGGACGATGAAATAATCCCATATCTTGTCGTGGCGGAAGGACCACTGCTTGACCAGTTCGCCCTTGCCGTCCGAGGATTGGTGCACAACGGCCATCTTGTGGTCGGTCAGGGCCTTGACCTCGGCCGGGAACTCGGTCTCCGGCAGCGTCGATTCGTCGTCCACCCGCATCTGGTAGATACGCTCGGCAAAGACCTTCAATGGAAACTCGGTGCCGGCGTGCTTGGCCGCATAATCCCTGGCCATGGTGTCGTACCACTGCTGCTGGAGCCGGAACAGATCCGGCCTTTCGCTGCGTGCCAGCATAGCCGAGACCACAGTGGCATCCATGGGGTTGGACAGTATCCGCTGGTTGGCCGCGCGTTCCTCGGCGGGTTGCTCCTCGGAGAGGGTTGCGGCCAGGAAGCGGCGGCAGCGATCGGCATAGTCGGCACCCTCCGCAGCGCTTGGGTCCGACGGGGCGCGGGAGAGCAGGAATGCCTCGATCTGCGTCTCGGTCAAGGGCTCCAGGAACCAGGGCTGGGCGGTAGCCGGTAGCCGCCAGTCGATGGGCTGAACCCCGATGATAATGTTGCCCTTGAAGTGTTCCTCGACGAAAGAGCGGATCTGCTCACGGGTGTCCGGCGCCACCTCGTTGACGCCGTCGATACAGAGATCGACCGCACCGGCATAGATCAGGGTGCGCAGATAGTCGGGGTCCCGCGCCGGTCCGTGCAGCTTGGTCTGTATCGCCGCCAGCACCCCCTTATTGCACCTCCAGGCCGGCAGATAGACGGTTATCAGCCGCGCTTGGTGTATCAGGTGGCGCAGAAACATGGTCTTGCCGAGCCCGGATTCCCCGATCAGGACGATCTGACCAGCGATACGCGGGATCGCCTCCACCACGGATCGGGCCGATTCGACCCCATCCTGCTCACGCCGGGCCAGAGAGCTCGGATAGTAACGGTCGTCTTTGAAGGTATCCAAGGCCGCGTCGGCGAGCAGCGGCACACGAAAGGGCGCGAATAATAGCCGCCGCAGCCAGGGTATCCAGGCCAGCAGCAGACCCACATAGCCGAGCCCGGCAATACGCCGTATCCAAGGGTTCCAGAAGAACAACGCCTGCACCATCCGTACCCACGGGTAGAGCAGAATCAGAAGCGCCCAGAACAGGGCATGGGCGGCGAGGATCTTGCCGGAAATCGTCAGCCAAACGAAGGGATCGATCCTGATGATAGCCCAGTCGATATCGCCGGTCGGGAATCCGGCCTGTTGTAGGCCGCGCTTTAGCTCCTCCAGCAAAGGTTTGTCTCGGGTATTCCATTTACCCTGGCGGATATCCACCAGGCGCCGGATGCGGTCGGCCAGCTCCCGGCGGGTATTGGAGAAGTCGTCCGTAGCCTTCCAGGTTTCGGCAAACATCTTCAGCGTTTGGTGTGCGGCCTGGTTGTCATTACGGATCTCTTTCAGACGAGACTCCACCTGCTCAGGCTTGGGCCGACCGAGCCAGCTTAATCGGTCCTCCCAGTCCGACTTACCCCCACCCATCAGATGGGCAGCCAAACGCAACTCGCCACCGTGGTCGATCTTCCGGTGGCAGGCCTCCAGCAAGGGCGGTAATCCCGACAGATTCGGTGTGTCCAAGAGATGGACCAGATTCAGCATCCGCCGCCTGCGGTCCGAGTCGGGCGATAACAGAGCCTGGGCGACCAGGGATGGATCGAGCAACCCCGGCTGTTCCATGAACAGCGCCTGGGTGGCGTCTCGAACGTCCGAGTCCTCATCGCCCAATAGCTCGCTCAAATCGCGGGCGTGAAGACGTGCCAACGCTGAGTCAAGATCAGCAGCCCACACGGCACCGAGTCGTGTTCCCTTATCCCCACTTTGCAGCCAAACTGCCAGGGTCGTTGTGGGCAGATCCAGCAATTCCGGCTGTTCCTTGAACAGCGCGTGGGCAGCGTTGCTCACATCCGAGACCTTATAACTATTATCATAGAGATTCCGACCCCTATCGCCTAGTTGCTTGCTCAAAGCGCGGGCGTGAGGACGCGCCAGCTTCGGATCGAAGGTAGCTGCCCGCACCGCGCCGAGCCGTTTTGCCTCGTCGTCGCTCTGCAGCCAGGCTGTCAGGGTCTTCGCGGGCAGATCCAGCAATTCCGGCTGTTCCTTGAACAGCGCGTAAACGGCGTTTTGAACACGCCAGTCCTTATCACCTAACCGCTCGCTCAGTGTGCGGGCGTGGGCACGTGCTAGCTTTGGGTCGAGATTGGCTGCCCATATCGCGCCGCGCCGTTTTGCCTCATCCTTGCTCTGCAGCCAATCTGCCAGGGTCTCTGCTGGCAGATCCAGCAGCGCCGGCTGTTCCTTGAACAGCGCGTAGGCGGCGTCTTGCACCTCTGAGCCCGGCCTTTCCCACATGTCCACGTCCGGGTCCCCATAGCCCAGTAGCTCGCTCAGTGTGCGGGTGTGGGCATGTGCTAGCTTTGGGTCGAGCTTGGCTGCCCATATCGCGCCGAGCCGTTTCCACCCATCCTCGCTCTGCAGCCAATCTGCCAGGATCTCCGGGGGCAGATCCAGCAACCCCGGCTGGGCCTCGAACAGCTCGTAAGCGGCGTCTCGAACCTCCGAGTCCTGCTGCCTTCCCCATTTGTCCACGTACTGGTCCTCATCGCCTAGTAGCTCGCTCAAATCACGGGCGTGGGCACGTGCCAGCTTTGGGTCGAGATTGGCTGCCCGCACCGCGCCGAGCCGTTTTGCCTCATTCTCGCTCTGCAGCCAAGCTGCTAGGGTCTCCGTAGGCAGATCCAGCAATCCCGGTTGGGCCTCGAACAGCTCGTAAGCGGCGTCTCGAACCTCCGAGCCCTTCGGCGCATCCCCATACGCCCCCTCCCGTGTGTCCAGGTACCGGTCCTCATCGCCTAGTAGCTCGCTCAAGGCACGGGCGTGGGCGTGTGCTAGCTCTGGGTCGAGATTGGCTGCCCGTATTGCGCTGAGCCGTTTTGTCCAATCCTCGCTCTGCAACCAGTCCGCCAGGGTCTCTGCCGGCAGATCCAGCAACTCCGGCTGTTCCTTAAACAGTGTGTGGGCGGCATCTTGAACGTAGTTTTCTTCATCACCCAGTAGCTTGCTCAGATTACGGGCGTAGGGGCGTGCTAGCTCTGGGTCGAGATTGGCTGCCCGTATTGCGCCGAGCCGTTTTGTCCAATCCTCGCTCTGCAGCCAGGCTGCCAGGGTCTCCGTAGGCAGATCCAGTAACCCTGGTTGGGCCTCAAACAGAGCGTGGGCGGCATCTTGAACGTAGTTTTCTTCATCACCCAGTAGCTTGCTCAGATTACGGGCGTAGGGGCGTGCTAGCTCTGGGTCGAGATCGGCTGCCCATATCGCGCCGACCCGTTGCCCCAAACTCCGGCCTTTCAGCCAGTCCGCCAAGGTCTTCGTAGACAGATCCAGCAGCGCCGGTTGGGCCTTGAACAGTGCGTGGGTGGCGTCTCGAACGTTCAGGTCCTCATCGCCTAGTAGCTTGCTCAAGACACGGGCGTGGGCACGTGCCAGCTTTGGGTTGAGATCGGCTGCCCGTATCGCGCCGAGTCGTTTTGCCCGATTCTCCCGACCCTCGCTTTTCAGCCAGTCCGCCAGGGTCTCCGTAGGCAGATCCAGCAGCGCCGGCTGGGCCTTGATCAACGCTTGGGCGGCATCCCTCACGGCCGGGTGCCTATCGATCAGTAGCTTGGTCAAGGCACGGGCGTAGGGACGTAACAGTGCCGCCAATTCGGCGTTGATAGCGAGGGTTTGGATACCCGCAGGCGTCGGCTCCTCCATCCAGAGCTCGACAACCCGCTGGCGCTGGGCCAATTCCTTCGGCAGTACGGATGGTTGGGCCAGGATGATCTCTGCCCGCTCGATGTCTCGGGCGGCGATGACGACCGAGTCCAAGGGGTCTTCCAGGGCGGCACGATAACCCGCGATCTCGGCCGACGTGGGCGGTTTGGGTGGCTTGGGATCGGGATCAGGCTGGTCCGCCGCCCTCGCACCGGCGAACAGGCACAGTATCAGGCAACCGGCGAGGAGGATAGAGGCGAGCTTGCCACTTGCTGTTCGGTTGCTGACCATCGGCATCGCCTTTCGAACGTACTGCTCGTTCCCACGCTCCAGCGTGGGAACGCAGGTATGGCCGCTCCAGCGGCCAAGGTTTCATGACGCTGGAGCGTCCGGACTTGCTCCCACGCTGGAACGTGGGAGCCAGAGAGAAGGTTCTTATATTCGCCAACAACAAAATTACAACTACCGCCACTTGCTGTTCGGTTGCTGACTATCGGCATTGTCCTTCCGACGTATCGCCCCAAGGCTGGGGCGGATAAGGATTGGGATGATGCCATAATCGAGTACACCTACGTGCAAAACAACGGGTATACAATCCCAGCTCGACCAACACCCCTATCTTCCGGAGCTCACCATGCCACGCGTTACCATTATCGGATCGGGTTTTGCGGCGCTCACCGCCGTCCGGACCCTGCGAAAAGCCGCCACCGAGACGGCGCTCACCTTGGTGAGTCCCAGAGCGGAGCTCGTCTATTATCCGGGTCTCATCTGGGTCCCTACGGGTCTGCGTACCGGTGATGATCTGCGTATCCCGCTCGAGTCCTTCTTGCGACGCATGGGCGTAAAACACGTAGCCGCGGAAGTCACGGGGCTTGGTAACGGCGGTCGCGTCTTGGAGACCACGGCGGGAGAGATCGAGAACGACGGCCTCATCATCGGCTCCGGCGGTCGCTATATGAAGAAGCTGCCGGGCAGCGAGCACATGATCCTACCCTGCGAGGGCATCGCCGCCGCCCAGCGCATTCGAGATCGGCTGCAAGGCATGGATGGCGGGACCATCGCCATGGGCTTCGCGGGCAACCCGAAGGAGCCCGCGGCCATGCGCGGCGGTCCTCTGTTCGAGTTCCTGTTCGGGATCGACAGCTACCTGCGCCGGCAGAACCGCCGCGAGCGCTTCGAATTGATCTTCTTCACGCCGGCGGAGAAGCCGGGAAATCGCCTGGGTCCCAAGGCCGTCGCCGGGTTGCAGGCGGAGATGAATAAACGCGGGATCCGCACCCACCTCGGCCACCGGCTCAAGGGCTTTGCTCCGCAGCGGGTGATGACCGAGGGGGGGGAATTGGACGCCGATCTGATTCTGTTCATACCCGGCATGACGGGGAGCCAATGGTTCGACAACACGGACCTGCCGCGTTCGGAAGGCGGTTTCATCAAGGCCGACCGGCAGTGCCGCGTGGATGGTATGGAACGGGTCTATGTGGCCGGGGATTCCGGCAGCTTTCCGGGACCCGAGTGGATGCCGAAGCAGGCCCATATGGCGGACCTGCAGGCCAAGGCGGCAGCCGCAAACCTGGCGGACGAGCTGGCAGGAAGGCAACCCACCGCCACCTATCGGGTGGAACTCCTGTGTATCGTCGATGCCCACGACCGGGGGATGCTGGTGGCCCGCAACGAAAAACACAACCTGGTGCTGCCCGCCATGCGCCTGTTCCATTGGCTGAAGCGTGGCTTCGAGTGGCGATACCTACGCCAGTACCGCTGACCAGGTCAAACAGGTATCAAGCCGCTCGAAAACATGGCCTCGGCGGATCGGGGTTTTGAACCGCAAAGGGTGCAAAGATTTTTTTGATCCGCAGATTACGCAGATTTTCACAGATTATTTCTTTGATTTGATAGTCGGGTAGGTTGGGCAAAGGCGCGCTGCCGAGCCGGCGGTCGAACCGACGACCTCTCCTGCTCGTTCCCACGCTCCAGCGTGGGAACGCAGGTGTGGCCGCTCCAGCGGCCAAAGTTTCATGACGCTGGAGCGTCCGGACTTGCTCCCACGCTGGAGCGTGGGAGCCAGAGATGGATCGATGGGCACGCTTCGCTGGGTGCATCCTAACGAGCAGCCGCAATGCGGAAAGCTCCGCGGAACGACCGAAACCTTGGGGTCAGTTTGATGGATGCTTGCTTTGTCCAACCTACGGGCTGAGTCGCCATGGGCACCGCTCCGCGTGATCATATCTGCGGTCGGAACCGGCTGCGTGATACAATTTTCCCTTTTCCCAACCAGCACAATAGGCCGATTTTACTAACCGTATCGAAACCAAAGCCATTGGTCCCCCTCACCTCAGCCCGCTCCAACCCTCTCTCCTTAAGGGAGGCGAGGGAGCGAACCTGGCATTACTTTCGATCTTCTTAGTAAATCGGCCCCTCACCTCGGTTTCCCACATCCATGCCGGAGTTCGCCAAAGAAGTTCTGCCCGTCAATCTGGAAGACGAGATGCGCAAGTCCTACCTCGATTACGCCATGAGCGTGATCGTCGGCAGGGCCCTGCCGGACGTGCGCGACGGCCTCAAGCCGGTCCACCGCCGGGTGCTCTATGCCATGAGCGAGCTGAGCAACGACTGGAACAAACCCTACAAAAAGTCCGCGCGCGTGGTGGGCGATGTCATCGGTAAGTACCACCCCCATGGTGACACGGCGGTCTATGACACCATCGTGCGCATGGCCCAGCATTTCTCCATGCGCTACCTGCTGGTGGACGGGCAGGGCAACTTCGGCTCGGTGGACGGGGATGCCCCGGCGGCCATGCGTTACACCGAGATACGCATGGCGCGCATCGCCCACACCCTGCTCGATGACCTGGACAAGGAGACGGTCGACTTCATCCCCAACTACGACGGTTCCGAACAGGAACCGACCGTCCTGCCGGCCCGCTTTCCGAACCTGTTGGTCAACGGATCGGCGGGGATCGCGGTGGGCATGGCGACCAACATCCCGCCGCATAATCTCACCGAGATCGTCAACGCCTGTCTGGCCATTATCGACGACCCGGAGCTGGGCGTCGATGCGCTCATCGAGCATGTCCCCGGACCGGACTTCCCCACCGCCGGCATCATCAACGGGACGCGGGGCATCCGCTCCGCCTACCGCACGGGTCGCGGGCGCATCCATCTGCGGGCCCGCACCCACACCGAGACCGAGAAGCGGAGCGGCCGCGAGGCCATCATCATCACCGAGCTTCCCTACCAGGTGAACAAGGCCCGCATGCTGGAGCGCATGGGGGAGCTGGTGAAGGAAAAGAAGCTGGAAGGGATCGCCGAGCTGCGCGACGAATCCGACAAGGACGGCATGCGCGTGGTCATCGAGCTCAAGCGCGACCACTACCCGGACGTGGTGCTCAACAACCTCTACCAGCACACCCAGCTGCAAACGGTCTTCGGCATCAACATGGTGGCCCTGGTAGACGGCCAGCCGCGGCTGCTCAACCTCAAGCAGATGCTGGAGTATTTCCTGCGTCACCGCCGGGAGGTGGTGGTCAGGCGGACCCTGTTCGAGCTGCGCAAGGCCCGGAGGCGCGCCCATGTGTTGGAAGGGCTGGCGGTGGCGCTGGCCAACATCGACGCGGTCATCGCGCTCATCCGGGCCTCCGGCAACCCGGAGGAGGCCAAGGCGGGACTGCTGGCGCGCGTGTGGCGGCCGGGGGCCGTGTCCGCCATGCTGGAGCGGGCCGGTGCCGACCGGACCAAGCCGGACGATCTGGCCCAGGGCCTGGGTCTGAGCGCGGATGGTTACCGCCTGAGCGAGGCCCAGGCCCAGGCCATCCTGGACCTGCGTCTGCATCGCCTCACGGGTCTGGAGCAGGACAAGATCATCGGCGAGTTCGAGGAGATTCTGAACAAGATCGCCGATCTACTCGATATCCTATCCGACCCTGAACACCTGATGCAGGTCATCCGCGCGGAGCTAGAGGCCATCCGCGACCAATACGGGGACGCGCGCCGGACCGAGATCCTCACCGATCACCTGGATCTCACCCTGGAGGACCTGATCGCCCCGGAGGACGTAGTGGTCACCCTGTCCCATGCGGGGTATGCCAAGGCGCAGCCGGTGAGCCAATACCAGGCCCAGCGGCGGGGGGGCAAGGGTCGGTCCGCCGCCACCACCAAGGACGAAGACTTTATCGACAAGCTCTTCGTCGCCAATTCCCACGACACCGTGCTGTGCTTTTCCAGTCGCGGGAAGGTTTACTGGCTGAAGGTCTACGAGCTGCCCCAGGCCGGGCGCGCCGCGCGCGGTCGGCCCATGGTCAATCTGCTGCCGGCGCTGGAGCAGGGCGAACGCATCAGTGCCGTACTGCCCATCCGCGAGTACGAAGAAGGCTATTTCGTCTTCATGGCCACCAGTGCCGGCACCGTGAAGAAGACGCCACTCAGGGACTTTTCGCGCCCCTTGTCACGCGGCATCATCGCCATCGATCTGCGACAGGACGAGTACCTGGTAGGCGTGGCCGTTACCGACGGCGAACGGGACATCATGTTGTTCACCTCGGCGGGCAAGGCGGTACGGTTCAAGGAGCGCGCGGTCAGATCCATGGGCCGCACCGCCCACGGTGTGCGCGGGGTATCTCTGGAACCCGGACAGCGGGTCATCTCCATGCTGGTGGCAGAGCCGGGGACCGTGCTGACCGTTACGGAGAAGGGCTACGGCAAGCGGACCGCGCTCGAAGACTTCCCGACCAAGGGACGGGGCACCAAGGGCGTGGTCTCCATCAGTACCTCCGAACGCAACGGGGACCAGATCGGCGCCGTCCTGGTGCTCCCGGAGGACGAGATCATGCTGATCACCGAGGGCGGCACCCTGGTGCGCACCCTGGTGGAGGGGATCCCGGTGCTGGGCCGCAACACCCAGGGGGTGAAGCTGATCAGCCTGGCCGGCGGCGAGCGACTCGCCGGAGTGGAGCGCATCCTGGGGCTCAATGGGGATGCTAATGGCGACAGCAATGGCGGGGAAGGGGAGACTTCCGAGGGTTAGTGTAGCTGTGCCTATTGAAAGGGAACCTCGTGGCTTGGCCGGGGTGGGGTGAACCACGAATAGTCTCCGCATCTCTGGCCTACTGTTGAACCACAGAGACCCAGAGAGCATGGAATCTGGGGGTTGTATTGAAGGTTGCAAGCCCTCCCACCTGCCATCCCTGATAACTGGATTCCGGCATCCAAGCCGGAGTGACAGGCTTGGTGACTACCATAACGCGGGAGCCTGGGAATGGAATACCGGGCACCCACTCCACTGTCGTTCCGGGTAGGACCCCGGAACCTAGTCGTCCAGGGACGGCAACTCGAAGAATCCAAGCACTATCGCGCTTGCTCCTACGCCGAGCGTAGAGACGAGCGCGAAATTTAACTTAATGGCATTGACTTCCAGCTACCGGTCGCCGGCTTCCGGCAGGGGCAGGATCGTCGAGCCGCAGAAGCGCACAGCAAGCCGTTTTCGATGCAGGCGGGGAGAACACAAGAAATTGTGAGTGTGTTGAGCATAGGAAATCTCTCGCCTAATGCCACTCACAAGAGGCAGCCGGCAGAACCCGACAGCGCTGCCCGACGGACGGTTTGATGATCTTGTTATATCTTGCATCTGATGGCATATGTGCCATCATTCGGGCCATGATAGCTCGAATTGTTGTTGATACCAGCGTTTTCACGGCAGCTCTGATCGGCCACGAAGGGCCAAACCGGGAAATTCTGCGACGATGCCTTTTGGGTCAATACCAACCGTTATTGGGAAATGCCTTGTTCTCTGAATACGAAGCGGTGTCGATGAGGAAAGCTGTCTTAGATCGATGCCCTGTACCGAAACAAGACGTATTGGATTTGCTTGAGGCATTTTGCTCGGTTTGCGAATGGGTGCCGATTTACTACTTGTGGCGCCCGAATCTGCCGGACGAAGCCGACAACTGCCTGCTGGAGCTTGCTGTGGCGGGAAATGCGCAATGGATTGTCACGAACAATGTGCGGGACTTCAGAAATGCAGAACTGAACTTCCCGGGAATACGGATAATAACCCCTGAAGAAATTCTCACAGGAGAATGATATGGCAACCTTGACCGTGCGATTGCCTGATGACAAGCATATGCGATTAAAGGCATTGGCGAAACACAAGCACATCAGCATTAACAAACTCATGGAAGAACTCTCGACCCAAGCAATTGCTGAATTCGATGCCGAAACGCGGTTTCGCGCGATAGTTGCAAAAGGCTCTATTGAAAAGGGCCTGGCAGTTCTGGATAAGCTGGACAACTCATTACGTCCGCGCCGGGAGTGCAGGACGCGGTGAGCGTAGCGAACCGCATCGATCGAATGCCAAAACGAGAGCCGGAAGGGCGCGGTTTAGCACTGCAACAAGCCAAGGCTGGGAAGGTCGGGAACGATGAAGCGACAAGGGACCGGTGACGAGCAACGCGGAGAAATGTATGCTCGTTATCGTGATAAAATACACAAGCGTGATCTCTCGAATACCGAAAATTACGACAAGGCTCTCCTTACGCTTTCTTCTGCTACCCTAGGATTCTCCCTGACAGCGATACACTCTATAATTCCATTTAAAACATCTGATTACACGTGGCTTATAATAACCGGATGGGTACTTCTTCTTGTAAGCATTATCACATCATTAGCGGCCTTTCCGGTCAGTAACAAGGCGCTTTCCGTTCAGTTAAAAAGTGCTGAGGATTATTACATTGATGGCAAAGAAGATGCATTCCGCAGAAAAAATACCTTTGAAAATATAAACAAATATTTAAATTATATCGCAGGATTGTCATTTGGAATAGCAATAGTAGCAATCATGGCTTTTGTAATACTCAATGTGCTGTAAGCTCAACATCAGATTAGAGGTGAGATTATGAGTAAGAAAGACGAAGGAGAGAACGCAAACACCCCTACGATTCGCCGTGATATTGTCATAGAGCCATGCAGTGCAAACATCCCACCCATCGAGCGAGTGCCTGAACCTGTGCCGACGGCACAGAGTGGAGATGGTGGTGGTTCCGGGTCGGGTTCTGACGGTGGATCGGAACAACCAGGAGATAGCTCAGGGAAATCAGAGTGATTGGAGCAGGGTAGACGCCTTCTCGGACCGCACCAGATAATGCCGGACAGCCGGCGGGTTTAATTCCCTGTATACGCAATGGTGGACACCGGTCTGTTTCTCTCCGCGGCGCGGAGCTTCCGCGTTCCCACGCAGCGCATGGGAACGAGAAAACTAAGTATGACTGATGACCAGTTAACGAGAAAACTATGCCTGACTGATGACCAGTTGGAGCGGCAACTCGGCATCCAGGATCTACCCGGTAACCAGAAGAGCCGACAAGATGTCGGCGATCCCAGGGGCCGACAAGATGTCATCGGTTGCGGGGACGCTGGGACCGCCGTCTTTCAGACGGCTTACGGAGCCAATGACCAGCTGTCGGCAACGGTCAGAGCGGACGCCTTCTGGGCCGCACCAGATAATGCCGGACAGCCGGCGGGTTTAATTCCCTGTATACGCAATGGTGGACACCGGCCTGATGCGCTCCGCGGCGCGGAGCTTCCACGTTCCCACGCGCCGCGTGGGAACGAGAAAAACCGCGTCGGGCGTCATCTGTTACGACACCCTCCCGCCGGGAGAGCGCTTGCCCCGAGCGCAGCCAAGGGGCCGGGGAGAGGGGATCCAAAAAGAAACCGGGAGCGGTCGCTAAACTCCCCCACGCTACCACTTAAAAATTTACCACCACCAAGTTTCCAAGCTACCCCTTCTCAGTAACAGTGCTCCGCGGCAGGAAACCGACCGTCGCGCACCTCTTCGCGGAAGCTGGTCAGGGCGGTGCGAGTCACGTCCCCCACGTCCGCATAGAACTTGGCGAACTTAGGGGGGAAGTCGGAAAAGAGACGGAGTATGTCGTGGATGACCAACACCTGGCCGTCACAGCCGGGCCCGGCGCCGATACCGATGGTGGGGATATCCAGCTCGCGGGTAATGCGTTCCCCGAGCCGTGACGGAATGCCTTCGAGGACCACCGCGAAGGCCCCGCCCTCCTGGACCGCGACCGCATCCCGTAACACCTGTTCAGCGGCCTCCTGGGTTCGCCCCTGAACCTTGAATCCGCCAAAAGCATGGATGCTCTGAGGTGTCAGGCCCACGTGCCCCATGATCGGGATCTGGCAGTCCACGAGGGCCCGGATCTCCTCCCGGATCCGCACGCCACCCTCGAGCTTCACCGCCTCGGCGCCAGCCTCGCGGACCAGGCGTCCGGCATTACCGATGGTGTCCCGGACAGACACGCCGGCGGCCAGGAACGGCAGGTCGGCCACTACCAGGGCCTTGGGCCGCGCCCGGGCAACGGCGGCGGTGTGGTGCACCATGTCGTCCATGGTTACCCGCGTCGTATCCGGGTATCCCAGCACCACCATCCCAAGGCTATCGCCGACCAGGACGATATCGATACCGGCGCTGTCCACCAGCTTCGCCGTAGGGTAGTCGTAGGCCGTAACCGAAACGATCTTCTCACCCCGCTTGCGGGATAGAATATCCATCGCCGTGACCTTCTTGCGCTCGTCCCTAGTCGGTCCGTAGCTTGCACCGGGAGCACCCATAACTCGATTCCTCAAATTGCTGTCGGCAGCGGAGATGATATACAAAATGCCTAACCACCGACGAAGCGATATGCAACACCGCGTCGAGTCGCCGCCAGCCTCCAATCGCCGGCATTCGGCAGAATAGTGCCGGATTGGGTCTGCGAGATCGTCTCTCCCGGCCATGAGCACAAGGACACCTTGCAGCTGTTCCTACTGCTGCAGCGCCACCGGGTCCCCTTTTACTGGCTGATCTGGCCCGAAGACCGGGTACTGATCGCCCACCGGATCGAAGGCGACAGCTATCGGGTTATCGGGTAGTGGCTCAGTTCGCGAAAAAACGGAAATTGCGAAAAAACGCAATGACGCAAGGACGCCAAGACGCAGAGAAAGAACAAAGAAACTTTGCGTCTTGGCGCCATTGCGTCGTGGCGTTAAATGGGCCGGAAAGTGAGCGGCCAAGCATAAAATTTTTAAACTGAGCCTCTGCCGGTTATCGCGACGGCCTCGGGACAAAGCCGTGCGCGTATCCCGCCGTTTGACGGCATCGAGTTGGACCTGTCCTATATCCTGGGCGCCTAGCAGAGCGAGAAACGGGGGATGGCGCCAGGGCGCCGGCAGTGCGAAATCGTTAGAACCACCAAGACGCAAAGGTCTCCCGCGGCCGTGACCCTCGGGTCTATTTCCCGTCCCCGTAGTACGAACGATACCAGTCGACGAAACGGGACACGCCGACTGCGACAGGGGTGTTCGGTCGATAGCCCGTGTCCCGGACCAACTCGGTGACGTCCGCGTAGGTATCGGGTACATCTCCCGGCTGCAGGGGCAGCAGCCTTTTCTCCGCCGTTATCCCGAGGCAACGTTCGAGCACTTGGATATAGTCCATGAGCTCCACCGGCTGCTGGTTGCCGATGTTGTAGAGCCGGTAGGGGGCCAAGCTGGTGGCCGCATCCGGATGTTCCCCGGTCCAGGCGGGATCGGGCTCCGGGATGCGGTCTAAGACCTGGATCACGCCTTCCACGATGTCGTCGATATAGGTGAAATCCCGCCGGTGCTTACCATAGTTGAAGACCGGGATCGGCTCGCCTGCAAGGATGGCGCGGGTGAACTTGAAGAGGGCCATGTCCGGCCGGCCCCAGGGACCATAGACAGTGAAGAAGCGCAGTCCGGTGGTGGGCAGTCGGTACAGGTGGCTGTAGGTGTGGGCCATCAGCTCGTTGGCCTTTTTGCTGGCGGCATACAGGCTCAGCGGGTGGTCCACGTTGTGATGGACCGAAAAGGGTAGGTCGGTATTGGCACCATAGACCGAGCTGCTCGAGGCGTACACCAGGTGCTCGACCCCCTGGTGGCGGCAGCCCTCTAGGATGTTGGCAAAGCCGGTCAGGTTAGTGTCCACGTAGGCCATGGGGTTTTCGATGGAGTAACGGACCCCGGCCTGGGCGGCGAGGTTGATGACCCCTTGGGGTTGATGCCGGGCGAAGACCTGGGTGATGGCGGCCCGATCGTGGATGTCGATGCGTAGATCCCGGTAGCGGTCGTATTCGAGGGTGCGCGCGAGCCGCGCCTGCTTCAGCCCCACGTCGTAGTAGTCGTTGAGGTTATCGATCCCGATGACTTCGTCGCCGCGTGCCAGGAGTCGCAGCGAGAGTGCGGAACCGATGAACCCGGCGCTGCCGGTTACCAGGATCTTCATGATGCTTCTCAGGTCTACTTTATCACATTCAGGTTAACTCATTGATTTTCTTGATTTCAACATGCTCACAGGTTCCTTATAAATTCAGGGGCTTGCCGTGTAATGTGACAAAGATCGTTTGGGGCTAGTAGATCATTCTATCTAATTTTGCTGGTTGTCATTTCGACCGCAGGGAGAAATCTTGTGCGCTGGAAACCTTTGCCGTAGTGGTTTCAACAACGCATGTAAAGTCGTCGCCTCCGCGGATAGTGGTCGGAAGGGAATCGCATCAAAATCGTCCTGATGAAGTTCGGCCGCCACCGTGAAGGCTGCAAAGCGCGAATAAAGCTTTCCAGCCCCTACGCCTCCGTGTCTTCATCTGTTCCAGCGGAAGCCTGGCGTGCCGGGCGTCTGAACGAGTTTGAAAAGTTTCCAGATCCCTCCTCCGTCGGGACCAGGTCTGCTCCCACGCCGGAGCCTGGGGAGCCAGCCGAAACTCGTCCTTGAGGGTGCTGAAATCGAAGCTGTGGAGTGTCGCGCTGACTGTGAGGATAGGAAACCGCGAGCCCGTAGCCAGGGCGGCATACGCGCGGACAGCGGAATCGGCAAGCAAGCCGGGCGTCAGCAGAAATACCAGGACGGCATTTTCATGGGCCTCCGGCAGGGACCTGGGTAGGGTTCCAGGGGCCACCCAAATCTCCTCCTGGCCCGCCGGCTCCGAGCGGAGCAGCTCCGACCGGAGTGTATCGGCCATGGTCCCACCATCCGCGGCGGCGATGATTTGAACAGTACCGGCGGTAGTCATTCAGGGTTCAATCTCCCGCGGCCGAAACTTCTCGCACAATCGTCGCCGGGGCCTGAGCGCGATCTTTCTCCTGAGTAGGGCAAGCGTCTATGATCTCAATCCCTCCGCCGACGTAGTCCTTGATTCTCTTGCGTTCACCCTTGGATAAGCATTCGGTTTTCAGCTCCTCGGCTACCGCTTCCGTCGATGTATGCCAAACAAATACCCGATCCTCAGCGCCAGCAAGCACGAATTTCCCGTCCGGCGAGAATGCCAACGAATATATCGGATGCTCCATGTCGAGCAAGGTCAGGGGCTCCTGAGCGGAGATCGCGTCTCGGTGGTCGCGCCAATCCCGGATATCCCAGAGGCGGACGACTCGATCGCTGCCGCCCGACGCGAGTAGTTTTCGATCGGACGACACCGCCACGGCCCGGATAGGACCCTGGTGTCCTATGAGCCGGAGACTTTGCTTCTCTAGCCGATCCTTATCAAGATCGCTCAGATCCCACAGCCGGACAGTGCCATCCTCGGAGGCCGAGACCAACTGCCTGGTATCACCGAGGAACCGCAGCACCGTGACAGACGCAAGATGCGCCGGCCACTTGAAGAAAGGTTTCCTTTTCGGCGTAGCGTCCTCACCGGCCGGTCGGCGCGAGTCCGTGGGACTGAACAACTCGGGATCCCAAAGCTCGATCCGGCCATCGTCCCGACCCGCCGCCACATAGGCCCCATAAGCAATGGAGAAATTACCCCCATCGGCAGGACGCATCACCGGCGGCTTGTAGCTCTCTTTTTTTTCGCGAACCTGGTCTAGGTTCCAGAGATGGATCTCGCCATTGTCTCCTCGCGTGACTAATCTGCTTCCATTCGGAGCGAAAGCCACTCCGCGTATCTTCTTGGGTTCTTTGGATACCGGGATCTCTATATTGCAGGGAGTATCAGAGGACAGACAAATCAAGGCCACGGTACCAGTTCGGTGCCCAACCGCCATCTGGTCGCCCCCCGGTCGAAATGCCAGGGAAAGCACATTATTGGCCGATACCTTGTCGTACTTCGGCCGTGAGCCTTCGACACACCCGGCGGCGCGGTCAGGTCCTTCCAGGCAATCGATTGAGGGTGTTGTCCAGCCTTGCGTATCGAGACGCCACCAGCGGAGGGGACCTTGATTGCTGGTGATAACCAGATCGTGACTATCGGGATCGGGGTTATCGGGACGGTAGGCCATCGCGTAGGGATAGCGGACTTGGGGTAGTTCGTACCGCGCGTGTGAAGGCCGCGCGGTCAAAGTCCATTGCCGCGTCGAGGCCAAGGCGTCCACGGAGAATATGGACAGTCCATCCTCCGAGATCCGTACCGACTGTAGGCTGCTGCGGTGACCCTGGTGGAGACGTAGGACCTTGTCCGGCTTTTCCAGTCGTTTCTCATCCAGTCGGAATTTCTCATTCCGGTCGAAGGATCCGAACAGTTGCCAAATACCCAGGTCCCCCTTTTCGCCTCCGGTGACCAGCAAGGCGCTGCGTTTGCTCGCATCGACTCCCATCTCGCCCGGCCATCTGGCACGCCCCGGGGCCCGATCATCCAGATCAACCGAATGCCAGATCTGGGTGTGGTCATCCTTTCCCCGTAAGCCCAAGCTGAAGGGCTTCTCGGGGATCCAGGTCTTGCCATTCCGGCTGCGCCTCCATAGGTTGACGATACCCCTGCGTTCTTCCTTCTTCTTTAAGAAGGAACCTGCCGCGACGATCCGATTGCCTGTCGAGCTGTATGCAATTGCGTTGAACGCCAAGTTCCTAACAGAGGAATCTCCTTTGTATTCTGCAACGGACGGCCCTTTGTCACCGTCCATGCATATTTCGATGAATTCCCCCTTATCGAGCGCCACGGCGAAGTGCAAGCCGGTCGCTGCGTCTTCATCCCGGTCGGGCGGAAACGCGATGGCAACCGGCTGACCATTCAACGCCAGTGGCTCCACTGTGCTCCAGTCCTCGGAGCCGCAATGGGATTGAACCAGATCACAGATCCGTATCTTGCCTGTCTCCGTGGCGGCTACCAGGTAAGCACCGTTACGGGAGAACCCGAATACCGAGATTCTCTCAAAACGGACGTCCGTCTCGGGGGCCATAGCCTGTTCCCCTGCCCGATTCGTTTTGTTCCACAGCAAGAGGTTGGTCGAGGTGGCAATAGCGAAACGGCCTTTGGTCTCGTCATACGCGAACAAGCGTGGTATGCCTATGCCTTCCGGCATCTGTAGCACATAGCGCTCTGCGTCCGGCTGCCCAATGGGTAATAGCTCGATCCGCCGATTCCGGTGTGGACAAGCGAGAAACAAGGCTCGGTCGTCCGTAATGGCATCATTGGAACAACTCCGGTTATCACCCTCGAAGACACGCCGGTAGATCGGGCGATTGACAGCGGCTCGCAGCGATCGATCTATCCAGGTCCGAACGGAATCATCGGCGACCTCCCAAAACTCTTTACGTCGGAGCTTTTCTTCCAACCACAGGGCCTGGCTCGATAGAAGTGCCGCAAGTCGATCATTGGCTTCAAGCTGCTGCAATTCTTGAGCACGGCCTGGAAGTGCTTGGGAAATCGCTTGTTTCCGGGAGACTTTCGTCTTGATTAACCTTGAGTTCAAATCCAGGAGGTATTGTGCCTTTCTTTCATTCTCTTCATTGGATTCGGTCAATGCCTCATTTTTATCGGTTAATTCCTTGTTAACATCTATCAATTTCGTATTATAGTTTATGTAGACTAAGGCTACGGGAACGAAGCCCACTAATGTGACTAGAATACCGAATAACAGCAACCGACGACGCCAGCGCTCACGAGATTTCTTCACAAAGTCTCGAATTTCCAGGTCTGAAACGCTCGATGGCTTCGGGGTTCTACGCAACTCGTTCCGACTGAGTAGGAGCTTATCCGGCTTGCCTTTCTCGTGCCATTGTTTTGCACGCAGCTCCCAAAGCTCGTACCAGGCCGCATTGGCCGTCAATACGGCGGGGACCAAGCGGTCATGAGCGAGCTCGATCCAATGGGTTTCACGTAGCTGATGAATCTGGAGTAGATACAGCTCCCGCAAACGATTCGTAACTTCCCTCCCAGTTGTTTCCTCACCAAACCCCTTGCGGGCCTCGTCCATGGATACCGGGCGGCGGCCTTGCCCTTGGATTAGCTGCGAATCGAGATATTTTCGGATCCGATATTGATGATCTCGGCTTAATCTCAGTTCCTTGACGGTCTCACCGATGGCGTCATCGACATACCCACGGAGTGCGTCTTCTAGTCTTCCGACCTTCTTGACGTCCTCGGTGGAAATAGCACGCCTACCTTGTGTCTCTTTCCATAGCCGCGCACACACGATTTGGAGGTGCATCGGCTCCACATGACCAGTGGGTGATTCCGTATCCTCGACTTCCGACCTTAGATCCCGCTTCGTCAGCTCTGCGAGAATAGTCTTTACGGTCTTCTCATCAATGGGCGCTGTGTCGGCTTTACTCCTATCAGCATTGCGACGGATCACCTCATGCGCGGATTCGTATTTCAACAGCCCGAGGCGGTAACGGGCGGTGAGCCGGTGGGGAAGCCATTTCAGGTAAGGATCGAGCGCCGGGACATGCTCTTCGCGCATGGCGATCAGGAACCAGATGTGATCCTGCTCCCGCATGGCCTCACCCAACTGCCGAAAGAATTCCCCTTTGGCCGCCCAGTCAGTGGGGTCGGTGGTCAGGATCTCCTCGAACTGATCGATGACCAGGAACCAGTAGCAGGGCTTAGTGGAACCCGCTAGCCCTCTGTCGGGGGACCTGGAATGGGTCTCGGGATTCCCGGCCTTGTCGAATTTCGGGCAACGCCGTTTCAAGAATGCGTTTATGGAGGACCAATCCGGCTCTTGTTCTGGGGCCCAGTCATCCGCAAGTCCCTGGAGCATGCTCCAGACATAGCGATTTCCGGCCGCTTTTCCACCAGCCGCTATGTCCGGCTCAAGACCGACCCGGACTATAGGCAGGAGACGAAATCCGGTCTCGCGCATCCTGGCTTGCAGGCCCCTATGGTCTTCTCCCAGATCTTCGAGCTCCCGTCCGGCGCGGATAAAGGAGCTCTTACCCGCCGCCGACGGCGAATACAGCAGGACCATCCGTTCCGTAACGAGTAGATCCTGGACCGCGGCAAGCGATTTGGACCGCCCGAAGAGCGGATTCTCCGGACCCAGTGGCTGAGGTCCGACAAAGGGGTTCGTCGCATCCTTGTTCGGCAGGGTGTGCTCAGGGGATATCGAGTTCATTCAGGAAATCCTCCGGCTTGCCCCA
This sequence comes from Candidatus Thiosymbion oneisti, assembly GCF_004359955.1. Classification (NCBI taxonomy): domain Bacteria; kingdom Pseudomonadati; phylum Pseudomonadota; class Gammaproteobacteria; order Chromatiales; family Chromatiaceae; genus Candidatus Thiosymbion; species Candidatus Thiosymbion oneisti. Next base: position 82,270 of record NZ_SMSC01000007.1, on the reverse strand, counting down.
ATAGATCATCACGTCCTTTTCGTCGAGGAAGCGTTGGAGAAATGCGGTCGTCCCGTTCGGGTCGATGATAAAGTCGTCGTCGGGATCGATTTGCACCGCAACCTGGGTGTAGGATCTCCTGAGGTTTTCGCCCGGCAACTTCTGCAGGCTGTGCAACAAGGTGAGAAAGCTCCAGTCATAGTGTTTGAAGCCGAGAAATGCGACGTCGTTTCTAAAAAAACGGGAGCTAAGCGTTTTGAGAGAGGGGCTCGTGCGAAATCTTGCGAAATCGATCAAGAAATTGAAATACTCGTCCTGGGTGAGTATGGTGCCGTCAAGATCGTCCAGATGGCCGAACAGGTGATACACCAAGGGTTCCTTCGGCGTCGGTGGATCTTCGGCACGTACCTCAGAGTCAGGGCGACCCGATTCCTCCGGTCGGATGATCTGCTGCATGGTCAGGATTCGGGGGGAGCGACCGACAGATTCCAAGGTATCGACTAGAACCCGATTCAGGGCACCGACCACATACACAGGGCACTGTAGACGGGCAAGGATGCTGTACGGATTCTCCCTTGGGCATCCCTCCGCCCTCGGTTTGCCTGGGTTAGCCTTGCACCAGGCTTCATGGCGTGCATCCTGTTCTTCGCGTAGCTTGCTTGCAATTGCCGTGAAAAGCTTCGACAGACTGAGTTGATCGGCATTGTCTGGGAGGAGATCCGCATTACGCCTCTTCAGCCGCTCCTTAAAGGTAGCCTTGAAGGCCCTCAGGAGGGCGTTGTCGCCGAGATTGAGCTTCAGGAATTGTGCTACTCGCAACAGATCGGCGCGTTCGTGATAGCCCAGGGCGAATCCCTTGCTGAAGGCCCAGCCCTGGGCGATCTCCCGGTGAGAGCCCGCAATGTCCTCGGTCAGACCAGGTCCGATCACCGGCAGCAGTTTGCCCTCATGGGCATTTCGTTTAAGTTCATCCCAGGCGACCGCAACCTCGCGGGCATCGCCGGAGAGACGGGCCCTATACCAGATTTGTCCGGATTTCGAGCGAGTGACCAGGGCCGGGCGCCACCAACTCGCCTCCCGTCCCCTTATGCCTTGCCCTAACTCCTGGTCTCGAAGCTTGCTGCGTGCGACGGCGACCGCGGTATCGATGGACCAGAATTGCCGCAGACCCTGGAACAGGTCTGTCAAGAACAGTCGGCAGGCATCCTCCACCATCGGCAGCTGTGCGGCCAGTACGGCGGGGATACCGGCCTGGGTCAGGATGGCCGCGGCGACTACGGCTGCGCGCTCGGTATCGGATCTCGCGTCGGTCGCGGATTGGGCGCTACAGAGTATGACAAGCCGCGGCAACGTACGGACCTCCGCCAACCTGCGGGCAAGCGTTTCGACCGGGATCTCCGCCGTCAAGTCGTCCAGCCCCCCTAAGCGCAGACGACAGGATGCAGCCCTCGGATGGACCGGGGAATCCGCGTGCGGCGAGGACTCTTCGGAGCCGAAATAGCACCGACAGGCAATGTACAGGACATCGACAGTATCCTGTTTCAACCGGTCAATGAGTGGTTCGAGGCCATCCTCTTTGTGCCTCGGCATTGCGTCCGTCAGCGCCGCTGGTTGGATACATGAGGCCGCGTTCCGACACACCTCTTCGGCTCGCCGCTTTTGGTCCGGGTCCGAGTACTCGGGCAGCAGGATGAGTGTCCGCAACGGCTCCTGGGGTCCGGGCTTGTGCCTCAGCTGCACTTCTCGCCAACTCTGCTCGTAGCCGAGGACATGGCGCGAAAAGGCGACAAAAGGAGTGACGCTAAAATATTCCCCTGTGAGCGGGTTGACCAGCCGCTCCCAGCGAATGCGATGCAACTCCTGAGCATTCGGTGCCACAGTGATGCGCAGGTGAAGCAGCGCCCTCTTCTCGGTTACGCAATCGAGCGCATCCTTAAGCTCTCGACGAGGCGAGCGTTCGATCCGGCGATCGTCGCAGTCGGTCTCAAGATTCTCCGGGAAAATCGCTTCCCCGAGTCGCTCACCGAGACTCAAGGCCGACTGGTCCGTATCCGTCGGGGACGCGCATTTAGGTGTATCGAAATGGGCGGGTATACGGAACTCGTACGCCAGGGCGTAGTTGCGTGTAGGGTTACTACGGTAGGTGATCTGTAGCTCTGCGCGGTAGAATCCGCGGTCACGGTGGTATAGCGTAATGTCGAAATCCACGTGATTCTTTATTGACTCCACCGTTTCCTCGGATCCGGTAAACAACTCTTCCTCGGTTGGAATCATGGTCTCACGAATGATCTCCTTGATTTCTTCCTGAATGCGCTCCCTCTCTTGTTGATACTGCTGCTGGCTCAAGCTGTGGAGTGACTGATCGAGCTTCGGTCTGACCTGGCGCGTCGGGATCCAGTTCGGAAGAGGCTCGCGCAGCGCTCGCATCAAGATCGGATAGATACGTTTCGAGTTATCGCGCACCCCGGCTTCGATAATCGGGAATTCGTCATCGCGCACATAGTCCGTGGTAAGAAATTCGTCACTGAGCAACAGAACCACAAGCTCTGCATCCCCGAGCCGCTTTTGTATCTCCTTATCCCAGCAGTCACCCCCGCGCAGATCGACATCACTCCAGACATCGGGCCGCAGGTATTCCGGCAATTCCTTGATAGCGTTTTTGATGTCCTCCTTGAGTGCCCTATCCTGTCTGCTGTAGCTGATGAAGACGTTCATAGGTATCTATTCACCATCGGCTTGATTGATGAAACGGCGGAATCTCCGCACATGCGCACAATAAGGGAAGATCGCTCCCTTCGGTCGAGATGACAGACCGGAATCTCCGAGTGTGCAAAAGACCCGGCAGAGTCGGACTGGAACCAATAAAGGTTACCGGTCGGCAAAACAGAGGAGGCTCGTTATGGATTCCGGACTGCTTTGGAGTGCGCCGGCAAAGCGGCGCGACCGCATCGAACCTCAGCGACGGGGGATACCAGCGGCGCTTGCCAAGAACCTGGGTATCGGGCTCCACACACGCGCCGCGGCGACGGCGCTTTCCCCTGACCGCAACGCCTTTGCCGGGGATAGCTGCGTCGCCAAATCCAAAGCGGCGGCGGGTTTGCAGTATACATACCAGCACCCCAGGTTATATCAGGTACCGCGGGTTTCTACCAATGTCGGGATAAGGTCGCCGCCGCACTCCAAAGTTTCCGCTGGACCGCTCCGACTCGCCGCTTGCCTGTGCGTCCCTGCACGCAGACAGGTTGCTCACCACACTCAACGGTCGTGCCGGGGAGGGAGGATAGAACAGTCTGGAATCCATAAAGAGCCACGGAGGAAGCACGCCGAATCATGCAAATCTTCGCGAAAAAGATCCCTCCCTTCGGTTCGGGATGACACTTTCGCGAAGATTCGCGCGATCCGTCGTTTTCTCTTATCAAATCGGTTGTCGGGCCAGGGCGCGTCCGGACTCGTTTGTACATTGCAACGCCAAGGCACATGCCTAAGAGGCTATCTAAAAACTAACACATTGGGTAGTGGTTAAATTTAAATGCGACCTAATGCTTTGAACTCCACCGTTTTGCCATCCCTGGCCCTGGATTCCGGCAATCCCTGCCGGAATGACGAGGGAGGGGTTGGCAGACTTCAGCATTTAGAATTTATCCACTACCACACATTGATATTCGGCTGGCTCCCCACGCCCCAGCGTGGGAGCAGACCTTGTCCCGACGGAGGAGGGATCTGATGCTCCAGCGTCGATTAAGCGCTTCAGTCGGCTGACAACCAACGCCTATTAGCACAGAGGAGCTGAGTCCGCGAGAGCGGACAAGCTGGCGTTCCCACGCTGGAGCGTGGGAACGAGCGCGAAATTTACAGATTTTATGCTTTAAAAATCAGTATTTTAATTTTTAGACAGCCTCTAACCCGACCGACCACGACCCAGCGGCCGGCAGCTATACTGCCACACGGCACAATCCGAGCTTTTGAATTTCCCCCTCACCCCCGCCCTCTCCCGGAGGGAGAGGGAGTGAAATGCGCAGATTGTTCCGTGTGGAAGTATAACTTAACGACATTGGGCGAAGCCGCCCGTGTCCCGGCGATCAAATAGGATGGCTTCGTTCAAAGCACGCCGGTAGAGCGATGCGGAAGAAGCGAGACAAGCCGTCACGCATCTTCATGCCCCTCCTGCTGCTGAATCCCGGCGATGAGCCAATCGCCTGCGCTGCTCTCCCAGGCGTGCTGCACGTGCCAGAGCTCGCGGAAGGGGTCGGCGGTCGCGTTCTGTTCTTCGCGGATCAGCCCGGAGAAGAGGATGCTTGCCACTACTTGGTCGCCGTCGCGTTGGACTCCGACGAGTTCTGCGTCCAGGGTCACGACCTCGGTGTGTTGGGTCTCCTCTCCCAAGCGGTTGCGCTCGCGCTCCAGCTCGGCGAAGAGCTCGGGGGTGGTGTAGTCGCGGATATCCCGGAAATCGGCCTGGTCCCAGGCGGTCTGGAGTCGAATGAAGTGGTCCTTGGCGCCGTCCAGGAACCCTGGAGCATCGAACCAGGCCGGGGCCTCGTCGTCGCCCGCGGCGGGTTCGACACGGGTCGGATCGCCGAGCTCCGGCGGCATCATGTCCGGAACCGATCCTCCGCCCCCGGCCACCGATCCGCCGTATGCGCCGGCCCCGGTCCCGGCCGCCGCGGGACGGTTGCGGCGCATGGCCTTGAACAGCATCAGGCCGCCGAAGATCAGGGCCGCGACCAGGAGGATGTCCATGATCTGGAGGCCCTCGAAGGCGTCGCCGAAGAACAGCGATGCAAGCAAGCCACCGGCGGCCAGTCCGGCCAGGGGACCGAGCCAACGGCCCATCCCGCTGGTCCGGCCAGCAGCTCCGGTTGCTGCCTGGGAACGATTAGGTACAGCCCGTTGAGTCTGACGCGGCGGGGTACGCGGCGTGCTCCGGTACTGCTTGCCCAGACTCATGCCTCTACCGAACCGTTTGGCCTCGGCAGCATCCGGCAGGATCATGGGCGCGGCGACGAACAGGGCAAGCACAAATACGAATAGGGTCTTCATGGCGAATCTTGGACCTCGAATGGTAGTTTGGAATGGAAGCTGTGAACCGGAATGGGCTTTATGGAAGATTTAGTTGCTACCAGCAGTAGGTTGGGCAACGGCGTAGGATGCGGTGAGCGGTGGCCCCAGGGACGGGGCCACGGCGAACCGCATCAATGGATGGCCCGTGCCCAACATTCGGTGTTCCGTGTCAGGCACGCCGCCTACCTGCCGGGAGATACCCATTATTGATGGGCACGCTTCGCTATGTGCATCCTAAATCAGCGCACCTCCGCTTTACCGATCCCGCGCGGATCGCTCACCGCCCGGACCTGGTTTTGTAGCCGATCCCAGTAGATAGCCTGCATGTTGCCGTAGCCGTCCCGGATCTCATGTAGGCGATGTCCCTTGGCTTCGAGACGGTGGCGCTCGGTGGCGCTGAAGGCCTCCGGCTCGTATTGGATCCGGTCCGGCAGGTATTGGTGATGGAACCTCGGCTCGGCAACCCAGGCTGCAGGCGGGTCCCCGGCATCCAATGAGAGGAGACCCTGGAGGACCATGGTGATGATGCGGCTGCCCCCCGGGGTGCCCAGGACGGCCAGGCCCCGTTCCGACTCCGCGAAGGTGGGCGTCATGCTGGAGAGCATCCGTTTCCCCGGCGCAATGGCGTTGGCCTCACCGCCGATCAATCCGTATACATTGGGTACCCCCGGCTGCGCGGAGAAATCGTCCATCTCGTCGTTCAGCAGCACGCCGGTGCCCGGCGGCACGAATCCGGAACCGAAGGGATAGTTGATACTGAGGGTAGCGGCCACCCGGTTACCCTCTTGGTCCAGGATGGAGAAATGGGTGGTGTCGGCGCCCCGCGCCCGCATCGCCGCGGGCCGGCTGGGCGTGGCTCGGTCCGGATCGATGTCCCGTGCCAGTCCGGCGGCATAGAAGGGATGGGTGAGGCGCTCGACCGGGACCTCGACGGCGTCCGGGTCCCCCAGGTACAGGGCCCGGTCACGGTAGGCGCGGCGCATGACCTCTACCAGCAGGTGGGCCCGGTCAGCGTCCGTGAGCTCCGTCAGGTCGAAGCCCGAGAGCATGTTGAGCATCTGTACCAGAAGCACACCGCCGGAGGACGGCGGCGCGGCACTGACTACCCGCCAGCCGCGGTAATGGCCGACGATAGGGGTACGCTCCACGACCCGATAAGAGGCCAGGTCCTCGGGGGTCCAGATGCCGCCGGCCGCGCGCACGCCGGCGATCAACAAGCGGGCGGTACGGCCGGCGTAGAAACCTTTCCGACCCGCGTTTGCGAGGCGCTCCAGGGTATCCGCCAGATCCGGTTGCACGATCAGGGTCCCTACCGGCGGTATCTCGCCGTCCCGGAGGAATTGCTCGGCAGCGGCAGGGGATTGCAAGAGCACTGCCAGTCGCTGCTGCGCAAGGCGCCGGTACCGTTCGTCCACGGCAAAGCCGGCGTGGGCGAGACGGATCGCCGGCGTGAGCGACTGCGCCAGGGGAAGACGACCGTAATGCTCCGTCAAGTGGACCAGCGCCGCCGGTTCCCCGGGGATGCCGGCGGCCAGGGGGCCGTTCAGGGACCGCCCCGGCACGAAGCGGCCGGCCGCGTCCAGATACATGTCGCGGTGGGCCGCCAGCGGCGCCCGCTCGCGGCCATCGAGCATCAGTTCGCGCCCGTCCTCGGCCCGATGCAGGAGCCAGAAGCCACCGCCGCCCAGTCCCGAGCTGTAGGGCTCCACCACCGCCAGCGCGGCGCTGACCGCCACCGCCGCATCAAAGGCATTGCCGCCAGCGGTCAGGATCTCGAATCCCGCCTCAGTGGCCAGGGGATGGGCACTGGCAATCGCTGCCTGGGGCGGGCTGGTCGCCGCCCACGGCACCCCGGCGGTGAGCAATAGCAGGGCGTAGACGACGGAAAAGAAGCTCCACCGCCGAGTTCGTGAAGTAATGCGCATGGGATCGGTCAGGCCGCTTCGCCGGTGATCTTCCGGTATTTTTCCATCAGCTGATCTTCGGTTTCCTCATACCCCGGGTCTTTGAGGATACAGTCCACGGGGCACACCTCGACACATTGAGAGGTCTCGTAGTGACCTACGCACTCGGTGCAGAGATTGGGATCGATCTCGTAGATCTCGTCCCCCTGAGAGATGGCGCCGTTCGGGCACTCCGGCTCGCACACGTCGCAGTTGATGCACTCGTCGGTGATATAAAGTGCCATATCGTTACTCCTTGATTGATATATCCGTGGGGTCGGTTTTCAACCCATTGGCCCGGATAGAAGACAAGGCTCCATCAGGCAAAATCAATGGGTTGGTTTTTAGACAGCCTCTAACCAAAGCGTTCCCGTAATGCAGCCTGCACCACGGGGGCCACGAAGGCCGACACGTCCCCGCCCAGGCGGGCGATCTCGCGCACCAGGGACGAGGATATATAGCCGTACTGCTCTGCGGGGGTAAGGAAAAGGGTCTCAATGTCCGGGGCCATGCGGCGGTTCATACTTGCAAGCTGGAATTCGTACTCAAAATCGGAAACGGCCCGCAGACCGCGGATGATCACCGAGGTCCCATGCTTACGGGCGAATGCGACCAGGAGACCGGAAAAGCGCGCGATCTCCACTTGGGGGATGTCCCGCAACGCCTGCTCCGCGAGCTCGACGCGGCGCTCGATATCGAACGCCGGGTCCTTGCCGGTATCCACCGCCACCGCCACCACCACCCGATCGAACAGGAAAGCGGCGCGCTGGATCAGATCTATGTGACCGTTGGTGATCGGGTCGAAGGTCCCCGGATAGACCACACTGCGCACTGGACTCTCCCATCTCGATGGATTCGTATGCTAAGGATAGCAGATGTCGTCTAACGGCCGTCTACGCTTGGGTCATGACTCAAGGGTCGGCGTGGACAAATTTCCGGTAGTGGCTCAGTTCGCGAAAAAACGGAAATTGCAAAAAAACGCAAGGACGCAAAGAAAGAACAAAGAAACTTTGCGTCTTGGCGCATTGCGTCCTGGCGTTAAATGGGCCGGAAAGTGAGCGGCCAAGCATAAAATTTTCAAACTGAGCCACTGCCAAATTTCCTCCCTGGTTTACACAGGTAGGCAGATTCATATATTCTCCTTAGCCTGCAACCGCTTTATCCAGCACCGCGCAATCGGCAATCATGTCGACCGCAAGACCTCCAATCTCCCGGAGAGGTGTCCGAGTGGCTGAAGGAGCACGCCTGGAAAGTGTGTGTACGTTAATAGCGTACCGAGGGTTCGAATCCCTCCCTCTCCGCCAATTCTGTCCGTGATTGGCCGACGAAGTGGGCCGCCGTGCGGGCAGGAGCCAATCGCGGGGGATGTCGGATGGTCCGGTATCCCTCATTTGTCCTACGGTGTAGCAGGCCGGATGTGCGTGTAGCGGTGCCTCGCCGGCGCGTGGCCTCGCGCTTGCTGCGGGTGCGGGTAGCCGCTTGAGTGCTTGTCCTTCCGTCGGCCTGGGTGTAACGACTCGCAAACAGCCCTGCCACAGACGACGCTTAGTTTTCTCTTTTGATTGACCGGTCAACCAACAGATGACAATGAAAATCAGATAGTTAGTTGAGCGTGATGGAGACCTTTATGTGGCAATGAGCCTTGAGTTCGGCCTAGCCGCGCAGGCAAACACATTAGCGGAAGCGAAAACTAAGCTGGAATCCCAAATTGCCGAATATATCGAAGACCTCAATGCGGAAGAAGACAACTTGAAAAAACATATCTATTAAACCGGAAAGGACCATGGCAATGCTTTCTCCCTTATTATGTTGTGTGTCTTTTAAATAAAGTACACTTGAGTGCGTCAAAGGTAGTAGAGGTTCTCTCGTTTCAGGACATAAATGGTACGATAAAACATGCCTGATATGAGCATCGGTAGAAGTGGATCGCTGGGTTAGAAACGACGGAGGCGGTCAGCGAGAGGGACGCAATGGTTGATGAAGGGGGGGCGGCCGAATGACCGGCGGGCCAGCCGCAGTTCGCGGAGATGGCAAACGGGACCTGAGGGTGCTGCGTCATGGATAACCCCTTCTTCGAGCGGCCGATCCTCAACTCACCCTACGAGTATCCGTCCCGGCACTGGGAGCTGGATGAGACCGGGCAGCCGACCCGGAAGATCCTCGACAGCCGCCGGCGCGCCGAATTCATCACCCCCATCCCGAAGCCGCGCAAGCGCAAAGGATCGGCCGAGCAGACCTCGCTGTTATTCGACGAAGGCAAGGGCCTCTCGACTGAGGCACAAGAGTACGACCACACCGCCATCATCGATGGTGTGCGCCAACAGGTCGACCGGTGGCGGAAGTTGCCGAATCCCAGCCAATGGCAAGTCACGCCCGAGACCGCCCGCCTGCTCCGACACTGGCGGCACCATCGATTCAGCAGCATCCGCCCGTTCTTTTGCCAGATCGAGGCGGTCGAGACCGCCATCTGGTTCACGGAAGTGGCGCCTCAGGCCGGCAATGCGGGGAAACGATTCCCGGAACACCTGGCGAATGCCGCCGCTGAGGCCAATCCGGGGCTGATCCGCTTGGCGCTCAAGCTCGCCACCGGGGCCGGCAAGACCACCGTCATGGCCATGTTGATCGCTTGGCAGACGGTCAACGCCGTCCGCCATCCCCGCAGCAAACGCTTCACCCGTGGCTTCCTGGTGGTGGCGCCGGGTCTGACCATCCGCGATCGCCTGCGGGTCCTCCAACCCAATGATCCGGACAGCTACTACCGGAGCCGCGAGCTGGTCCCCGGCGACATGCTGGCGGACCTCGAGCGCGCCAAGATCGTGATCACCAACTATCACGCCTTCAAGTTGCGGGAGCGTATCGACCTGTCGAAAGGCGGGCGCTCCCTGCTCCAGGGTCGCGGCGCAGCGCTGAACACCCTGGAAACCGAGGGCCAGATGCTGCAGCGGGTCATGCCCGGTCTCATGGGCATGCAGAACATCCTGGCGATCAACGACGAAGCGCACCACTGCTACCGCGAGAAACCGGGCGAAGCGCTGGAAGGGGAGCTGAAGGGAGACGAGAAGAAAGCGGCCGAGAAGAACAAGGAAGCCGCGCGGCTGTGGATCTCCGGCCTCGAGGCCGTCAATCGCAAGCTCGGTCTGGCCCGCGTCATGGACCTCTCCGCCACGCCGTTCTTTTTGAGTGGCTCGGGCTACGCCGAGGGCACCCTGTTTCCTTGGACCATGAGCGACTTCTCCCTGATGGACGCCATCGAGTGCGGCATCGTCAAGCTGCCGCGGGTGCCGGTTGCGGACAATATCCCGGGCGGGGAGATGCCCAAGTTCCGCAACCTGTGGGAACACATCCGCACTCGCATGCCGAAAAAAGGACGCGGCAAATCCAAGACCCTCGATCCGCTCAGCCTGCCCGTCGAGCTGCAAACGGCACTCGAAGCGCTCTACGGGCACTATAAAAAGACGTTTGACCTCTGGGAATCCGCCGGTATCCGCGTACCGCCCTGCTTTATCGTTGTCTGCAACAACACCTCCACATCGAAGCTGGTCTACGACTTCATCTCGGGATTCCGCCGCGAGAACGAGCATGGCACGACCACGCCGGAAAATGGCCGGCTGCCGCTGTTTCGTAACTTCGACGCGCACGGCAACCGGCTCCCGCGCCCGCGCACGCTACTGATCGACAGCGAGCAACTCGAATCAGGGGATGTGCTGGACAAGCACTTCCGGGACATGGCCGCCGATGAGATCGAGCGCTTCCGGCGCGAGATCATCGAACGCACCGGCGACCGCCGCCAGGCCGAGCGCATCAGCGACCAAGACCTCCTGCGCGAGGTCATGAACACCGTCGGCAAGCCCGACCGGCTTGGCGATTCCATCCGCTGCGTCGTATCCGTCTCCATGCTCACCGAAGGCTGGGATACGAATACCGTCACCCATGTCCTGGGCGTCCGCGCCTTCGGCACCCAACTCCTGTGCGAACAGGTCATCGGCCGGGCGCTCCGCCGGCAGTCCTACGTGTTGAACGAGGATGGTCCGAACCCAGGCCTGTTCAACGTCGAGTACGCGGACGTGCTCGGCATCCCCTTCGATTTCACGGCCAAGCCGGTCGTAGCACCGCCGCAGCCGCCACGCGAAACGATTCAGGTCAAGGCCGTGCGGCCGGAGCGCGACGCGCTCGAAATCCGCTTCCCGCGCGTCGCCGGCTATCGCGTCGAGCTGCCGCAAGAGCGGCTAACGGCCGAGTTCACGGACGATTCCGTACTAGTACGTAGTTTCGCTCGATATTGCTAGTCCACGCACTGGAGCGTGTGAACCAAGCGTGTGAGCCAGCAGATACTATGAACTTGCAACATCGGTCGAAACTAGGTACTAGAGCTCACGCCGGACTTGGTCGGCCCGTCCATCACCAAGAACGCCGGCATTATCGGCGAAGACGTCGACCTCAGCCTGGAGCACCTGCAAGCCATGCGGCGCTCGACGCTCCTGTTTCAAATCACCCAGCGGTTGCTGTACACCAAATGGCGCGATCCGGGCGAGGAGCCCAAGCTGCACCTCTTCGGTCAGCTCAAGCGCATCACCAAGCAGTGGCTCGATACCTGCCTGGTGTGCAAAGGCGGCACCTACCCGGCGCAGCTCATGTATCAAGAGCTGGCGAACATGGCCTGTGAGCGCATCACGGCGGGCATCACCCGGGCACTGGTGGGGGAGAAACCCGTCAAGGCGGTGCTCGATCCCTACAACCCGGTCGGCTCCACGGCGCACGTCAACTTCCACACCGCCAAGGCCGACCGTTACCAGACCGACCCCCGCCGCTGCCACCTCAACTGGGTCATCCTCGATAGCGATTGGGAAGCCGAATTCTGCCGCGTCACCGAGGCGCATCCGCGCGTGCTCGCCTACGTCAAGAACCACAACCTCGGGCTCGAGGTGCCCTACCGCTATGGCTCCGAGATGCGCACCTACCTCCCCGACTTCATCGTCCTCGTCGAGGACGGCCACGGCGAAGATGACCCACTACACCTCATCGTCGAGATCAAAGGCTACCGGCGCGAGGATGCCAAAGAGAAGAAAAACACCATGGAGGTCTATTGGGTGCCCGGCGTCAATAACCACGATCACTACGGACGCTGGGCCTTTACCGAGTTTACCGACCTCTACGCGATCGAGCCAGAGCTCGAAAACAAGATCAAGGCAGCATTCGACGATATGGTCGAATCCGCGACCGGCTTTGGAGTGCGGCGGCAAGTTTACCCCGACACCGATCGGAACCCGCGGCGCCTCGTGTAACCGAGATGTCGGCCGGATAGCACAAGCCTGCCGCCGCTTTGGATTCGGCGCCGCACTCAAAAGAACGGAGATAACACCATGCCCATTTCCCTCCCCCTGCAAGCCATGTCCGTCGAGGAAAAACCGCAGGTGATGGAAACCATATCTCACACGCGATCATGAGCAGAAGGCAGGAATGAAAATGACGACAATGATTTCAGAAGTATACAGCGCCTTCCGTAAGGCTGGAGTACCGGAAGACGACGCCCGGCAGGCAGCGGAAGCACTGTCCGCGGAAAATTTGGCTACTAAAGCCGATATTGTCGAGATCAAGCGCGAGCTATCCGTGGTGAAATGGATGCTGGGGGTTGTAATTGCGGCTCAAGTCTTACCATTACTGCGTGCGATCGGGGCACTATGAATACCCCTGACTGGTAACTGATGAGACGAGACATGGCCGGAAGAACAAGCAAACAGAACCGGAAATCGGTCGCAGCCCTGACCCACGAGGAGGCGAGGCGCAAGAACATCCCGACGGCCGAATACCAGTCGGTGATGCACAAAGAGGAGCAAGACCCCGTTTCCGTGGCCTACCCGCGCGGCGCAGCCGGGCTCGAGCAGGAAAGGCAAGACCGCAACCGGGATCTGGACCCCCAGCTCGTGTGGCGCGGCAAGGACGAGCGGGACTGGTCGGAACTGATCGTGCAGGCGCCGCCGCTTTACATCCAGGAGAAGATCCACCCCAAGGTACTGATCGACGATTTGCTCCGGCGCACCCGGACCGACCAACCGGCCAGCGACCGCCAACCGGATCTGTTCGCCGATTTCAACGGCCTGCCCGACGACAGCGCTAGGACCGAGTTCTACCGGCACGACGCCAACTGGTCGAACCGCATGATCCTGGGCGATAGCCTCCAGGTCATGGCCTCACTGGCCGAGCGCGAAGGTCTGCGTGGGCAGATTCAGTGCATCTATCTGGATCCACCCTACGGCATCAAATTCAACTCCAACTTCCAATGGTCGACGACCAGTCGGGACGTGAAAGACGGCAACCTGGGACATATCACCCGCGAGCCGGAACAGGTGAAGGCGTTTCGGGATACCTGGCGGGACGGCATCCACTCCTATCTCACCTATCTGCGCGACCGGCTGACCGTGGCGCGGGATCTCTTGACCGACTCCGGCTCTATCTTTGTCCAGATTGGTGATGAGAATGTTCATCGTGTGCGATCAATGATGGATGAGGTTTTCGGAGATGAAAACTTGGTTGACCAAATAGTCTTCCAAACCTCAAGCGGCCGGGTGTCAGCAGGGCTAGACGGCGTTTATGATGTGATAGTTTGGTACGCAAAAGACCGCTCTCTAGCAAAGTTCAGACGGCTGAAAAAAGGGAGGACAACAGAGCAGCTGGATACAGCCTACACATACTTACAAATGAAAGATGGAACTTTTCGTCCCATGACTAAGGGTGAGCGTCAGGGCACCGATTTGCTCCCAGAGGGGTCTAGGCGATTTCGACCCGGCCAGACGCAAAGCCAGACAGGCGGTAAGTCGTCTTCCTTCGTAATTGAATTTGAGGATAAGAGCTTCTACCCCCCAAAGTCGGGTGGTTGGAGAACAACCCAGGTTGGCTTCGAGAGAGCTTCTAAGGCTTCTCGACTGATGGCGCGTGGGACTTCTGTCGCGTACCGCCTATGTGACGCTGACAATCCCTCGATACAGATGACGAACATCTGGACGGACACGGTCTTTACCGCGTTCGGTTCGGACAAGACATACATCGTCCAAACCAATCCGAAAGTTATTGATCGCTGCGTTCTAATGACAACCGACCCCGGCGATCTGGTCCTCGACCCAACCTGCGGCTCCGGCACTACGGCCTATGTAGCCGAGCAATGGGGTCGTCGCTGGATCACGATTGATACTTCCCGAGTCTCCCTAGCACTCGCGCGCGCCCGGATCATGGGCGCCCGTTATCCCTACTATCTGCTCGCGGATAGTCCTGAAGGGCAGCAGAAGGAGGCGGAGATCACCCGTACTGTTCCTTCGAGCCAGTCGACGCATGGCGATATTCGCCATGGCTTCGTCTATGAGCGGGTGCCTCACATTACGCTGAAATCCATCGCCAACAATGCGGAGATCGATGTCATCTGGGACAAATTCCAGGAGTCCCTGGAACCCCTGCGCGGGCAGCTCAACGAGGCATTGGAGCAAAGCTGGGAGGAGTGGGAGATCCCCCGTGAGGCCGAGGCAACCTGGCCCGCCGAGGCCAAGCGGCTGCATGAGCAGTGGTGGGAGCAACGTATCGCCCGTCAGAAGGAGATCGACGCCTCCATTTCCGCCCAAGCGGATTTTGAGTATCTGTATGGCAAGCCCTACGAAGACAAGGGCGTGGTGCGGGTGGCGGGACCCTTCACGGTAGAGAGCCTGTCGCCGCACCGGATGCTGGGTGTGGATGAGAACGACGAGCTGATCGACAGGGTCGCCGAAGGGCAAGCCGGTTACAGCGACGAGGCCGATTTCGTCCGCATGATTCTTGAGAACCTGAAGACCGCCGGCGTCCAGCAGGCCCACAAGGAAGACAAGATTGCGTTCACTTCGCTCACGCCCTGGCCGGGCGATCTGATCTGCGCGGAAGGCCGCTACATGGAGACGAGTGCCCATGATGAGGTGGGTGCTCTCGGTCCCGAGAAGCGCGCCGCCGTCTTCATCGGCCCCGAGTTCGGAACCGTTTCCCGCCCTGATCTGGTCGCCGCGGCCCGCGAGGCGGGTGACGCCGACTTCGATGTGCTAGTCGCCTGCGCCTTCAACTATGACGCGCACTCGTCGGAGTTCGACAAGCTGGGCCGTATCCCGGTGCTCAAGGCACGCATGAACGCGGATCTGCACATGGCGGATGACCTCAAGAACACCGGCCAGGGCAACCTGTTTGTCATCTTCGGCGAGCCGGACATTGATATCCTGGACCCCGATGACGGGCAGATCCAGGTCAAGGTCAAGGGCGTCGACGTCTTCCACCCCCAGACCGGCGAGGTCCGCTCCGACGGCCCGGACGGGATCGCCTGCTGGTTCATCGATACCGACTATAACGAGGAGAGCTTCTTCGTCCGCCACGCCTATTTCCTCGGCGCCAACAATCCCTATAAGGCGCTAAGGACCACGTTGAAGGCGGAGATCAGCGAAGACGCCTGGGCCACGCTGCACAGCGACATGTCGCGTCCGTTCGCCAAGCCGCAGTCGGGTCGAATCGCCGTCAAGGTCATCAATCACTTGGGCGACGAGGTCATGAAGGTGTTTCGAGTATGAGGCGTCGCACGGAGGGGGGAGGGACAAATGGCTGGTGAACAATAATCCGTTCACCGACTGCATGGAGCGCCGACGGGTTCCAACCGGGCATAGGCCACCACTAGCCACTTGGCGCCTACGGCCTTGAAGTTGACCTGGATGCGGGCGCTGGTCCCTTTCCCCTCGCTGTTGATGATGGTTCCCTCGCCGAACTTGGGGTGCGAGACCCGTTGGCCGAGCTGAAATCCGCCCGCGGCGGGACCGGATGTGTTTGCTCCCGGCGCGCCCGGTGCGATGGCCGGCCGCATAATCCCGCTGGCGCGGACCTCCTCGATCAATTCCGCTGGGACCTCGCGCAGAAAGCGGGACGCAAAGGGATAGCTCTCGCTGCCGTGCAGGCGTCGGCTCTCGGCGTGGGTGAGGTACAGGTGACGCATGGCCCGGGTCATGCCCACATAGCACAGGCGGCGCTCTTCCTCCAGGCGCTCCGGGTCGTCCGCGGACATGCTGTGGGGAAAGAGGCCCTCTTCCATCCCCGCGATGAAGACGCTGGGGAACTCCAGTCCCTTGGCGCTGTGCAGGGTCATGAGCTGCACCTTGTCCTCGAACGGGTCTGCCTGGGCTTCTCCTGCTTCCAGGGCCGCGTGGGATAGGAAGGTGCCGAGGATATCGCCCTCATCGTCCTCCATCTCGTGGGCGAAACGACGGGTAGCATTGACCAGCTCCTCCAGGTTCTCGATCCGGTCCACTCCCCGGCCGTCCTTGGCCTTTTCATAGTGTGCGGGCAGGCCGCTGGCCTCGATGACTTGCGCCGTCAGATCCGGGAGCGCCATATCCCGCGTCGCTTCCCGCCGGGTATCGATGAGTGCGCGAAATCGGTTGAGCGCTCCCGTGGCCCGAGGGGGGAGGGAGCCTACCGTTCCCATGTCCGCGGCGGCCTGCCACAGGGAGCAATGCGCTTCGCGGGCCTGGGTGCGCAGGATGTCCAGGGTCTTGGCGCCGATCCCCCGGGGCGGGGTGTTGACCGCGCGCTCGAAGGAGGCGTCGTCCTCCGGGTTGGCCAGCAGCCGCAGATAGGCCAGGGCGTCCTTGATCTCGGCGCGTTCGAAGAAGCGCAATCCACCATAGACCCGGTAGGGGATCTGGGCCTGGATCAGGACCTCCTCGAACAGCCGGGACTGGGCGGTGGTGCGGTAGAGGATGGCGCACTCGGAGCGGCGGTAGCCTTCTTCCTGAGTAAGCTTGCGGATGCCTTCCACCACGAACCGGGCCTCGTCCACCTCGTTGAAGGCGGCATAGCGGCGGATGGGCGCCCCGGCGGTGTCTTCGGTCCACAGGTTTTTACCGAGCCGGGTCGCGTTGTTTTCGATCAGGGCGTTGGCGGCGCTCAGGATGTTGCCCGTGGAGCGGTAGTTCTGTTCCAGCCGCACCACCTTGGTCCCCGGGTAGTCCCGCTGGAAGCTCTGGATATTTTCGACCTTGGCCCCGCGCCAACCATAGATGGATTGGTCGTCATCGCCGACCAGGAACAGCTTGTCCTGACCGCCGGCGAGCAGGCGCAGCCAGGCGTACTGGATGGCATTGGTGTCCTGGAACTCGTCCACCAGGATGTGAGCGAAGCGCTCGCGGTAGTGATGGAGGATGTCCTGGCGGTCGCGCAGCAGCTCATGGGTACGCAGCAGCAGCTCGGCGAAATCCACCATACCGCCGCGCTTGCAGGCGCCCTCATATTCCGCGTAGAGATCGCGCATGCGGCCGAGGTAGAAGTCGTCGCCGCTGTCGATGTGCTCGGGCCGCAGGCCCTCGTCCTTCTGCTTGTTGATGAAGCCCTGACACTGGCGCGGCGGCCAGCGGGCCTCGTCCAGATCCATGGCCTTGAGGGTGCGCCGGATCAGCCGGTACTGATCGTCGGAATCCAGGATCTGGAACTGCTGGGGCAGCTCGGCGTCTTGCCAATGGGCGCGCAGAAAACGGTGGGCCAGGCCGTGAAAGGTGCCGACCCACATCCCCATCACCGGCCCTTGGAGGATCTCCTCGATGCGGGCCCGCATCTCCCGGGCGGCCTTATTAGTAAAGGTGACGGCGAGGATCGTCCAGGGTCGCGCCTGCTCCACCTGGAGCAGCCAGGCGATGCGGTGCACCAGGACCCGGGTCTTGCCGCTCCCGGCCCCCGCCAGCACCAACAGATTGCCGGGTTGGGCGGTGACCGCCTCGCGTTGCGCGTCGTTGAGCTGGTCGAGGATGTGGGAGACGTCCATCCGGGCATTCTACCAAAGCCTCGGGAGGGATTCGGATATTGGGGGAAATCTGTGGCCGGCTACCAGCTACCCGTCGCTGGCTGCCAGCCGCTGGAAGCTGGTGACTGGTAGCTGGCGACTGATGAACCGCAAAGGCGCAAAGGGCACAAAGAATTTTGTAGGGGCACCTCTTGCAGGTGCCCAACATTCAACCCATTCAAGTCACGGATTCATGTTTGCGATTTCCATGACTTCCAATGTCCATCTTGATTTAGCCCAACCTGTATCACAATTTGATTTTTTGTACCGATCATTACCAGGACGTGGACCTACCCACACTTTTATTGTGTGGTTACCTTTTGGAAGATTTTCGCAGTATCCGATAACATGATTGCTGGTACGTACATTAGAATTATTTCCATCATGTCTGTCGTATACCAACTTCCCAGATGGGCATGATTTACCATCGACCTTGATCTCCCAACGACACGCTTTGCGTTCCCCGATTACCCTAAAATTATCTGTATAGCCAATACGGATAACTGAGTCTTTTTTGTGCTTATTAAATGTCAATTTTCTACCTTCCAAAGCACCTGACTCTTTTCCATCTTCTGGCCCCAATTTGCTGGTATAGGTTATGTTGATTATTTTTATAGCATGAACGAAGTTCTTCATCTTTTCTTCTAATTGGCCGATGCGTAGAATAATATCTGCAATTTCCTTATTAGCTCGTAACGCACGCAGGAATTCTGCTACCCCATTCAGTTCGCCGCTTTCAATTTCAGCTATATCTGCCTTTACGGATTTAAACTGCTCGTTGGTCTCTTTCAATCCTTGATCTAGAGCTTTTAGCCTCTCCTTTGATCCCCGAATTTAACTAAATTGGTATTGGCTTGTTCGGAAAGATTCGTTATTGCTTGCGAGATTTTTCTTTCTATTCTATTAGTCGCCTCTGTAATCGCTTCTCCTGGCAAAATGAAAAATATGTAAACAATAGCACCTCCAAGCACTGCCAAGTTTGCTATACCTATCCAAGTTAGCCACCCTTTAATAAGTGAACCAACGTAAGATCCTATTTCCAGCTTTTGTTCTGCGCTGAGATTTGATGATGAATTTTCTGCCATAAGAATGTCCTCAGTTAATTCGTATGCTCTAACAAATAAGGCTCTTTATGGATTCCGGACTGCTAACGATCATAGAAGGGTACCACCGGACGTTTTGGAGTGCGGCGGCAACCTTACCCCAATGCCTACCAGAACCTCCAGCCCTAAGCATAAGCCGGGGGTCGGCCAAGTGGCACAATCTTGCCGCCGCTTTGGATGTGGCAACGTATCCGTCCCCAGCAAAGGTGTTGCGGCTAGGGGAAAGCGCCGTCGCCGCGGCGCGGGTGGAACCTAGGTGCCCGGATTCCCGGCCAACGCCGCTGGTATCCCCCGTGGCTGAGGTTAGGTGCAGCCGCGCCGCTTGCCGGCGCACTCCAAAGCAGTCCAGAATCCATAAAGAGCCACAAATAATTCTCCAGCTTTCGGATAATTACTATATGTCGGGTCCATACCATTATCCTACGCCTGCTGGGTTACGGCGCGTTTGACCTTGCTGGCACACGCCAACATCGTAACACGCGCCTAACCCAGCCTACTCTACTTGGTTGGTAGCCGACGACTGGTAGCAGGTAGCAGCTGGCATGTGCCGAGGATAACCCACTGTAGTATCCTGCAACCCAAAAACCAACGACCTACCGCAACTCGCTCTGGAATGCACTGGTGAAGGAACTCAAGAACGATACCTTGCTGCGCGCCCTGCTGCGCCGGCGCGTGGATTACACGCCGGTGTGGATCATGCGTCAGGCGGGGCGTTATCTGCCCGAGTATCGGGCCACGCGCGCCCGTGCCGGCAGCTTTTTGGCGCTGTGCCGAAACCCGGAGCTGGCCTGCGAGGTGACCCTGCAGCCCCTGGAGCGGTTTCCCTTGGACGCGGCCATCCTGTTCTCCGACATCTTGACGATCCCGGACGCCATGGGGCTCGGGCTCTACTTCAGCGAGGGGGAGGGTCCCGGTTTCGAGCGCCCGGTTCGTGACGCCGCCGAGGTGCAACGCTTGGCGGTCCCCGACATGGAGGACGCGCTGGGCTATGTGATGGATGCGGTGGGTATGATTCGGCGTGAGTTGGATGGCCGGGTACCCCTGATCGGCTTCTCGGGCAGCCCTTGGACCCTGGCGGTCTATATGGTGGAAGGTGGCGGCACCAAGGGTTTTGCCCGCTCCAAAGCCATGCTGTTCGATCGTCCCGAGCTGATGCACGTCTTGCTGACTAAGCTCTCCGAGGCGGTTACCACCTATCTCAATGCCCAGGTGGCGCGCGGCGCCCAGGCCCTGATGATCTTCGACACTTGGGGGGGGGTGCTGACCCCGCGTGCCTACCGGGAATTCTCGCTCGCTTACATGACTCGCATCATCGCCGGGCTCACCCGCGAGGCGGAAGGGCGGCGGGTCCCGATCATCCTCTTTACCAAGGGTGGCGGCCACTGGCTGGACCGGATGGCGGAAAGTGGCTGCGACGCCCTCGGGGTGGACTGGACCCTGGATCTGGCCGACGCCCGGCAACTGGTAGGGGAGCGGGTGGCCCTGCAGGGCAATCTGGACCCCAGTATCCTCTATGCCTCACCGGGACGTATCCGGGAAGAAGTCGGGCGGGTGCTCGCGAGCTACGGCCAGGGCCTCGGGCATGTCTTTAACCTCGGCCACGGAATCCACCCGGACGTAGATCCCGACCAGGTCGCCATCATGGTGGATGCGGTCCATACGCTCAGCCCCCGGTTTCATGGGGCTGCTATCCGCGACTTGCGGACTAATCCCGGCAAATCCCCTTCTTGATCGGTGGATTACGCGAATTTCACGGATTATCCTGGTGCGGCTCGCTGCGTTGCCACACCATCGATGCGGTTCGCCGCGGGCGTCCCTGCCCGCCGGCTCACCACATCCTACATTCCCGGTGCGGCCGTAGGTGCGGCGAGCGCGGCGAACCGTATCGATTAGCCTGAAATGTCGATGTTTCGCTGTCTCCTGGTATCCATGTCCGTGCTCGCAAGCCCGGCCTTTGGCGCTACCGCCACCGAGGTCTTCCATCGGGGGGCCGGGTTCGATGTCTACCGGTTGGATAGCGGGGAAGAGCAGCGACTGGAGTTTTTCTGGAAACGCAAGGACGGTACGCCTTACGGCAGCATCCACGCCCTGCGCCGTGCCTTGGCGACCGCGGGTCGCAAGTTGGTCTTCGCGGTCAACGGCGGGATCTATTCGGAGCAGTTCACGCCACTCGGTTTGTATATCGAGAACGGAAAACGCTACTACCAGCTCACGCGAGGCGGGGGTGGGGGGAATTTTTTTCTGCTGCCCAACGGCGTCTTCTACATCACTGAGAAGGGGGCACGCGTCGTCGAGACTAAGGATTACCAACCCCAAGACCGGATTATCAACGCCATCCAGTCAGGGCCTATGTTGGTAATCAACGGACGCCTGCATCCCCGTTTCATCGAGGGCTACCACAGCAAGTACATTCGCAATGGGGTGGGTATCGACCGGGAAGGTCGTGTGATCTTCGCTATCTCCGACGAGCCGGTGAATTTCCACGCTTTCGGCACCCTGTTCAAGGACCGGCTCCAGTGCCCCAATGCCCTCTATTTGGACGGAAACATCTCCGCGATGTATGCGCCCGAACTCCACCGTTACGGCGGCTGGCTATGGCGCCGGTTCGTGACCATGATCGGGATAACCTCCGAGGCATCCGATCCGGTGGAGCCTTAGGTAGAGTTGACATTCCGGGCCTCTACCCTGAGTCTGAAGACAATGCCATTAAGTTAAGGGTTACCGATCAGCAAAGTAAGAGAAAAAACTACGAATCACGCGAATCCTCACGAATGGATTCGTGCCGATTCGTGCGCTTCGTAGTTTTCTCTTTCGTATTCCGACCTGCTACGACATTATTTCAGAGTATGATCACCATCATTGAATCGCCGATATTTACAAGGCTATGGCCAGACTATTGGTGCGAGGATGAACGCGGTGAGTTTTCTGCGTGGTTGGCTGAAAATCCGGATGCGGGAGATGTGGTCCCTGGTTCTGGAGGTATACGTAAGGTCAGATGGTCACGAAAAGACCAAGGGAAAAGAGGCGGTGTGCGGGTCATCTATTTCACCGTCCCCACAAAGGGGCTGATTTGGCTACTCACCATCTATGCCAAGTCAGACCAAGAAAACATTCCGGCCCATATCCTCAAGGTATTGAAAGAGGAGCTTGTCGATGGTTATGAATGAAAAAGAACTCACTGAACGGGATTCCGAGCGTGATATTTGGCAAGAAACGCTGAATGCCGTTCGTGACATCAAGGCTGGAAATGTAGGTCATGTTGAAACTGTCGAACCGCTCCCTATAGTCGAAGCTCGCCAGAAGTCCGGCTTGTCTCAATCTCAGTTTGCGGAGCTATTAGGCGTGTCAGTTCGCACTCTCCGGGATTGGGAGCAAGGGCGTCGTAAACCAAGTAAAGCTGCTACGTCACTTATTCAGATCGCAAGACAGCGTCCAGATATATTACATGAAGTATTCGGATAAGAACTTGGCTAACTGTTGGGTCCCGGACGATTGCATAGGCTCTAAAATAGGGTCATTGTTGCGTGCCAGAGAGATCATGGAGCGGCTGGTGTCCACCTCCATAGCGGAGCAAACGCCGGTAACCGAGGCGATTCACGTTCGGTCAGGCCGCATTTCGCCGCTTGATCTCTTGGTCCAAATCCCAGGTTATCTGGAGGTTCATCCAGAGGCGGGTGGACGTATGCAAGGCATCAGCCAAATCCAACGCGGCCTCGGCTGACACCCCCTGTTTGCCGCGGATCAATTCGTTCAGGCGCGTTTCGGTCCAACCGATTCGGCGGGCGAACTCCGCCTGGCTGATGGCTGCGGGTTCGAGGAACTCCTCGAGTAGGTATTCGCCGGGATGGAAGGGATTCTCCGGTTGCTGTGGCATGGGATTTAGAAGCTGTACCCTGGCCCTGGCCGAGATCTACGACAAGGTGAAGCTCACAGCCGCCTGAAGAAGATCCTTTGGCGCGGTTCGCTACGCTCACTGATGTCCTACGAACCTCGGCGTCGAGGTTCTGATCCTCGGCGTCGAGGTTCTGATCCTCGGTGGTGAGGTTCTGATCCTCGGCGTTGAGGTTCTGAGCCTCGGTGGTGAGGTTCTGATCCTCGGCGTCGAGGTTCTGAGCCTCGGCGGTGAGCTTCCGAGCCTCGGCGTTGAGGTTCTGAGCCTCGGCGGTGAGGTTCTGAGCCTCGGCGGTGAGCTTCCGAGCCTCGGCAGTGAGGTTCTGATCCTCGGCATTGAGGTTCTGATCCTCGACGGTGAGGTTCCGAACCCCGATGGAGAGGTCCGGAGCGCGTGGAACCGAACATCCTTCGATAGCCGCCGTTTCTACGCACCGGCGTCAGCTGGAAAGCCTCCGGTATCTGATGCGATGGGGCTGGTCCGCCGCGTCCCCCAGTCGGCGGCGGCGATCTGTCTCATAGTCCGCGTAGTTGCCTTCGAACCAAGTCACCTGGGAGTCGCCCTCGAAGGCCAGGATATGGGTGGCGATGCGATCCAGGAACCAGCGGTCATGGCTGATGACAAGGGCGCAGCCAGGGAAGGCGAGCAAGGCCTCTTCGAGGGCCCGCAGCGTCTCCACGTCCAGGTCGTTGGTCGGCTCGTCGAGCAGCAGCAGGTTGCCGCCGCTTTTGAGCAGCTTTGCTAAGTGCACCCGGTTGCGCTCGCCGCCGGAGAGGTCACCAACGCGCTGCTGCTGGTCCGTACCCTTGAAGTTGAAGCGGCTACAGTAGGCCCGTGAGGGCATCTCGTACCGTCCGACGACGATGTTGTCCGCACCGTCGGATATTTCTTCCCACAGGGTCTTGGAACCGTCCAGGGCATCGCGGCTCTGGTCCACGTAGGCGATCCGGACCGTATCGCCGATCCGCAGCTCGCCCGCGTCCGGTTGCGCTTGGCCGGTGAGGATGCGAAACAGGGTGGTCTTGCCGGCGCCATTGGGCCCGATGATGCCGACGATGCCGCCCTTGGGCAGGTTGAAGGACAGGTCCTCATAGAGCAAGCGGTCCGCGTAGGCCTTACGCAGCCCCTTGGCCTCGACCACCAGGTCACCCAGGCGCGGACCTGGTGGGATATAGAGCGCGTTGGTCTCGTTACGGCTTTGAAAATCAGTGGACTGTAGCTCCTCGAAGCGGGCCAGGCGCGCCTTGCTCTTGGCATGGCGACCCTTGGGATTGGAGCGCACCCATTCCAGCTCGTGCCGCATGGTGCGGATGCGCGCGGCCTCTTGCTTCTGCTCCAGCTCCAGGCGTTGCTCCTTCTGCTCCAGCCAGGAGGAATAGTTGCCCTCCCAGGGGATACCGTGACCCCGGTCCAGCTCCAGGATCCAGCCGGCTACGTTATCCAAGAAGTAACGGTCGTGGGTCACTGCCACCACGGTGCCCGGATACTCGTATAGAAAACGCTCCAACCAGGCCACGGACTCCGCGTCCAGGTGGTTGGTGGGCTCGTCCAGCAGCAGCATGTCGGGCTTTTCCAACAGCAGCCGACACAGGGCCACGCGCCGGCGCTCGCCCCCGGAGAGTCTGCTCACCTCCGCCTCCCAGGGGGGCAGTCGCAGGGCGTCGGCGGCCACCTCCAGGGTCCGCTCCAGGTTGTGACCATCGGTGGCCTGGATCAGGTCTTCGAGCTCCGCTTGCTCCTTGGCCAGAGCATCGAAGTCCGCGTCGGCATCCGCATAGGCGGCATAGACGGCGTCCAATCGTTCCAGGGCCGATTTGATGTGGCCAAGAGCCACTTCCAGATTGCCGCGCACGTCCTTGGTCTCGTCGAGCTGGGGCTCCTGGGGCAGATAGCCGACCTTGATGCCGGGTTGGGGCCGGGCCTCGCCCTCGATCTCGGTGTCGATCCCGGCCATGATGCGCAGCAGGCTGGATTTGCCCGCACCGTTGAGTCCGAGTACCCCGATCTTGGCGCCCGGAAAAAAGGATAGGGAGATGTCGCGCAGGATGACCCGCTTGGGCGGCACCAGCTTGCCGACCCGGCTCATGGTGAAGATGTACTGTGCCATAGTTGCTGAGAAATTGTTTGGTTAAGGTAGAGAGAAGGATGCGCCATGCCCGAAATCGGGATCGGGATCGAAATCGGGATCGGGATCGAAATCGGGATTCGATTGCGATCCCGATTTCGATCCCGGCCGGTGGGTGTGCCCGACGGGTTGGGCACGGACCATTCATCAATGCGGTTCGCGCCACCCGACAGTGCCATCCTGAAAGATCTCCCGCGCTCACCGCATCCTACGCCCTTTGCCCGGTCAACCCGACCCGCTTCCAGCCACGTTCAGCCCCCCAATCAGCGCCGAATCATTCAGCTTTTAACCAGATAGCTTCTGAAACCTGGGTTCCGTCGGGACCGAAGGGGTAAAATTTACCCTATTATTTCAGAAGTTGTTTGGTTAAAACGGATCCTGGCGATGTGTTGCAGCTCGGCAAACCGGACCCGTAGGTGGGCTGTGCCCACCGCCTTTATCCGCAGATTACGCAGATTTCCACAGGTTAAAAATGAAATAATCTGCGAAAATCTGCGTAATCTGCGGATTGATAAAGATTCTTTGTCGGATTACCCGTCTGTCGCCAGGTAGGTGCTCCGCTGCCAGGACTGCTGGGAGAAGCCCCCTCATGCACAAGATTCGACTACCCGTGATCGGATTCGTCGCCCCGAGCGGCAGCGGCAAGACCAGGCTGCTGCAAAAGCTGGTGCCGGTGCTCAAGGACCGGGGGCTGCGGATCGGTTATCTCAAGCACGCCCACCATAGCTTCGAGCTCGACGTGCCGGGCAAGGACAGCTACCAGCTCCGGGCGGCAGGTGCGGAGCAGATTCTGCTGGCCTCCCATAAACGCTGGGCGTTGCAGTCGGAGCAGACAGATGGGGGCAAGGACCCGTCCCTGGCGAAGATGCTGCGCAGATTCGATGCGGACCGGCTGGACCTGATCCTGGTGGAGGGATTCAAGCATGCGGCCTACCCCAAGATCGAGGTCCACCGCACGACCCTGGGTAAGCCGCCGCTGTATCCCGAAGACCCGGACATTATCGCCGTAGCCACGGACCTTAATCTACCCGGCGAGAACCATCCCCCACAGCTACCGGTGGAAGATCCCGAGGCGATCGCCGATTTCGTGCAAGCTCACATAGCGGTCCGGCCCCCCGACGCTGAGGAGGCAAGGACGGAGCTGGTACGTCATTATCGTTGGCTGCGCCGATACGGCTGCAACGATTCGCATTCCGGCAATGCCTCGGTACGCTCGGGCGAGACCTTTTGGGTCACCCCGACCAGGGCCTGTGCGGATATCTTGGAACCCGACGACCTGGTGGCCTGTCCCATGGACGGCCCCTGTCCCGAAGGCGCCTCCCGGGACGCGCCACTGCACCAGCACGTGTATCGAAAACAACCCCAAGCAAGGGCGATGCTGCACAGCCACGGCCCCTACTCGGTGGCCATGAGCCTCGCCGGTCAGGACTTCCGTCCGGTGGATTTCAAGGGGCAGTCCTATTTCGAGCGGGTCCCGGTGCTTTCAGTAGAGCACGCGGACTACCTGGAACAGGCGCCGCAGGCCGTGGCGAATGCCCTTGCCGATCATCCCATCGCCATGGTCCGCAGCCACGGGATCTATGCCTGGGGCGAGACCCCGAACCGGGCCTACAAGTGGACCTGCTCCCTGGAGCTCTCGGCCAAGACCTATGTCATCGCCAGGCAGGCGGCGAATGTGTGAGAATGGAAAAAGACAGCTTTTATCCGCAGATTGCGCAAACGAAAAAAAGCGGTTCGAACGATTCTGTGGTCTCATTAAAGTGGATGGGTCGTTGGTGGGCGCAGCCCACCCTACCGTGCGTTGTGTCCACATTCATCGGCGACGCCTTGCCCCGCGGCGAAATCCAGGGTCCCCTCGTAGATGGCACGGCCGGTGATGGCGGCCGTTACACCACTGGCGGCCACGGTGCACAGGGTGCGTACATCGTCCAGGTCGGTGATGCCGCCGGAGGCGATGACGGGGATCGAGATGGCCTCTGCCAGGGCGCGCGTGGCCTGCACGTTGGGACCTGTCAGCATGCCGTCCCTGCCGATGTCCGTGTAGACGATGGCGGCTACCCCGTCCGCTTCGAAGCGCTGGGCAAGGTCCACTACCGGATGTTCGGTAAGCTCCGCCCAGCCTTTGATGGCTACCCGCCCCTCCCTGGCGTCCAGACCCACGATGATGTGGCCGGGGAAGGTCTTGCAGGCGCGGGCCACGAGCTCCGGTTCCTTGACCGCCTGAGTGCCGATGATGCAATAGGCAACACCGGCATTCAAATAGGCGGCGATGGTGGCTTGGTCACGAATGCCGCCACCGACCTGGATAGGCAGCTCGGGATAACGGGCGGCGATGGCCCGGATGGCAGCGTCGTTCACCGGCTGCCCGGCGAAGGCGCCATTGAGGTCCACCAGATGCAGGCGGCGGGCACCTGCATCGACCCAGCGCCCGGCCATCCGCACCGGATCGTCGGAGAAGACGGTCTCCTCGTCCATACGGCCCTGGCGCAGACGCACACAGCGCCCGTCTTTGAGATCGATAGCCGGAATCAACAACACCGCAATGTCACCTATTCAAGTGCCCCGAACCTTCCGGGAGCTGCCGGTCAAGGATAAAACTGTTTATTGTGGGGTTTTGGTTACCATTATTTCTCGTCCGATGCCAGCCGGTGGGCCTGGCGTGTGGGTTCGGGTAGGCGATAGCGGGTGGTGCAGGCCAGCACATAGTCCAGCGCCGTCTCCAGGCCGATCCGATGCCCCACGGACACATAGACCGGCCGCACCTTGGCGCGCGTGCGGAGCAAGGCGCCGATTATCTCGCCGCCGTGCCGCAGCCAGGTCTGCGCCCCCTTTTCCAGGGCCAGGGTTCCGTGCTCCCCGATAAGCCGTGATTTGGCCACACCGATGCTGGGCAGGTCGGTGAGCAGTCCCAGGTGGCAGGCCAGACCGAACCGGCGCGGGTGGGCATAGCCCTGACCATCACACAGGAGCAGGTCCGGCGTGACCCGCAGCTTGGCGAGGGCCTCGAGGGCCGCCGGGATTTCGCGGAAGGACAAGAGCCCCGGTATATAGGGAAAGCTGGTAGGGCAGCGTGCCAGGGCACGTTCCAGGAGCTCGAGCCCGGGCAAGCGCAACACCACCACCGCGGCCCGGGTTATTTTCCCCTTTTCCTCGAATCCGATATCCAGGCCAGCGACGGTTTCGACTGGCGCGAAGTCGTCCCGTCTCACCAGCCGTTCGCGGAGCTGCTCCTGAATGGCCCGCGCCTGGGCGGGGGTGACGTCCCAGGGATGGAGGTTCTTCAATGGCTCTGCGACCCGATTTGCTTGGCCTTGTGCGCCGGCAGGCGCCATGACCATGCCTGCCAATCGGCTCCACTCACTCGGCGACACCGATATGCAGCTCCGTATCGCAGGGACGAAAAAGGCCCATACCAGGGCACAGGCCGGCTCACAAGCAGGCGAGCAGGCGGATGGACGCCAGATCGCGTACCCCGAGCTATCGGACGCCAGGACTGCCGGGAGAGAATCAGTCCCGCGACGAGCCCACGATCTCGTGGGCGAGGTCCACTACCCGATTCGCCATGTCCATATACTCCTGCCGATAGTCGACGAGGAGCCCTTCACTGGAGGCCCAGTAGTCCTTACCGGTGACGCCGTGCTGGTGCTCGTAGGCGATGAACTGCTTCTGCATCTCGAGCATCTTGTCGATCAGGGCTTGTTTCTCTTGCTTCAAGGCCGCGGTGTCGCTCATGGCTTGCTCCCGATGATTTGCTGCTGTTTGGATCTGCTCGGCCTTTTCAGAGTATGCCGAGCCGCCAATTTAACATGTAAACGCCGGAATCGGTCAACCGGAGTGGCATCTTTCAGGGCGGGTGCGTATAAATTTCTTTTTGATTAACAAGTTACTACCAACCGTGTCGATTGGGCAAAGCCGGGAGCGCCGGCATCCTGCCGGCTCGTAGGTTGGGCAAAGCCGGATCAGGGACGATCCGGCGTGCCCAACAGCAACATTTCGTTGGGCACGGCACACCGTCCAAAGATGCGGTTCGCTGCGCTCACCACATCTTACGGCCCTTGCCCAACCTACAAGATCATGTTCTCGGGAGGATTTATACGCGCTCGCCCTGTGGCATCTTTCGTGTCAGCCCGCGTCGGGCGGATCAGGCCAGGGATGGCCGCCATCCGCCGTATGTCAGTCACCTCCGGCGGGTGACGGCGCGCTCACCGCCGCGGCAATCGCGGCGCCTGGCGCACACGCCTGACCCGCCCTACGGGCTCTCCCTTCGGTCGAGATGATAGAGACTAGTTTTACCGGAAATTTTTGCTGAAACGGGGTACTAGGTGGCAGTAGTGCTGTCAGGCTCCCCGGCGAGCTCGATGCGCCGGGTTTCCAACCAGGGGTACTCGCCTGCATCCGTTATCAACATCCGCTGTCCGTGCCCGAGGAAGAGATCGGCACCGCCTGCCGTCCATTCCGTCCGCCGTGCCAGCTTGATGCGGTCGTCCTCACGCGACTCCGAGCCCGGATAACGGCTGGGAATCAGGGCCACCGTCTCGCCCTCGTTGGTCCAGGTGATCTGGGCGGGGGTCCAGACCAGGTCCCGCAGGTCGACAGGCGCTTCGAGTACGAGTGCCCGTATGGTGTGAAAGGGAACCAGGTAGTAACGCCCGTTGATGATGGCCTCCAGCACCGGTCCCAGGCGCTGGTCGGCATCCGCGATCCAGGCAAAAGGTTCCCCGTCGATGGTGCCGGCCGTGGCGGGCGCCTGCTCGAAGGCCTGTTCACGCAACGTCTGGGACTCCTGAACCCGGTCCTGGGCCGCCAGTCGCAGGGCCTCCACCAGCAGCGCCACCCAGGGCTCGGGGGTGCCGAACAGCAAGGGATCCCGCTGGCCGGAAAAGACCTGGGCGCGGAAGACCTCGCAGCGAAGCGCCTCCCGGTAGGTGTTGACCATGGCCAGATTGGCGCTGTCCAGCTCACCCGCCACATTCAGCTGGGTCAAGGCGCGTTCCCATCGGCCCATCACCGCGAGCAGCTGAAACAGAAAGACCCGCAGCTTGGCGTCGGCGGGATTCTGCTTGATCCGGCCTTGCAGGTCCGTGAGGGCACCGTCGATGTCGCCCGCTGTCAAGGCTTGTTCGGCATTCATCCATACATCCTCACGCTAGACGAAGAACCACGAATAGACACTAATTCGTGATGGATTCCAGACTGCTGACAATCAGACAGGTACGACCAGACGTTTTGGAGTGCAGCAGCAAGCTATATTGCCACACGGCACAATCTGCGCATTTCACTCCCTCTCCCTCCGGGAGGGTGTCGCAAAAGCCCCTCTCCCGGTCTGTGGTTCCAGGCAGCGCATGGGAACGAGAAAAATAAGCATGACTGATGACCATTTGGACCGGCAACTCGGCATTCAGGTTCTACCCGGTAACCAGAAGAGCCGACAACATGTCGGCGGTCCCAGGGGCCAACGAAATATCGGTGGTCCCGGGAGCCAACAAAATGTTGGCAGTCCCAGGGGCCGACAGGATGTCGGCGGTCCCGGGCCGGCTAGGACCGCCGTCTTTCAGACGGCTTACGGACCCCATGACCAGCTGTCGGCAACGGTCAGAGCAGACGCCTTCTGGGCCGCACCAAATAACGCCGGACAGCCGGCAGGTTTAGTTCCCGTGTATACGAATGGTGGACACCGGCCCGATGCTCTCCGCGGCGCGGAGCTTCCAGGTTCCCACGCAGCGCGTGGGAACGAGAAAGAAATCAGTCACTTCATCCATCGGATGTAACGGAAAAACTTAATATATCCAATAAAACCCTAGCGTTATCCATAATTAGGCGAATGAGCTGTGAAAAACGACCCATAAATTGAGCCTGGCCCCTTTTTTTCCGCCTTTTCTTCTGTCCCCCAGCACTCAGGCAACTTCCAGATTGTTACGCCGTCTGGTAGTATTACTTGGTTTTCATACCAGTGTGGTTCCATTTCACGCTTACAATTCGTTGTATGCAACTCATTAAGTTTTTCGCCATCCCTGTTATAAAGCCTGACCCATTCTGGCGTACACGCCGTATCACCCGGCATGCTCCATACCACTACAAACGGATTGAAGGATTTGAAATAGCGAAGGGTAAACAGCCCGTCCGGACTCGATTGTTCACCCAGGTAGGTGCCGCGGTAGGCCAAAATAGCAGCCAGAAATCCGCCAAGCAGTAACATAATTACAGGTAAGGTGACAAACCATATTAAACGCTTCCTTTTCATGGTATCACTCCCTTCTACGCGGCTTGCCGAGCAGTATATAGACTGTTTCACTTCACGTATTGGAGAGTGCATAGTCCGGTATCGAACCGAGTTGCCGGTACTTTATCGAATTCCGTTATCAACGACTTCACTTCGTCGACCAGGGTATCTTCCTGGATCGCAATCTCCAACAATGTCTCCACCGCATCCCTCGCGCTCTTCGGGTCCACACGGATCATCGCCCGAACAGCCGCGATCCGTAGTGCCATCTCGTAGTCGTCGTTGCCGGAGACATCCTCGAGGAAGGGCAACGAAGGGGTAAAGGCTGCGGCGCCAAGGTGAGACAGACCTTCGATAGAAAACCATGATGGAACCCATCTAATATAAGCCCGCACCGTCTCGAGCAAGAGTGAGAGGGTCCTTGCTGATCCAGTCTCGTACAACAGCGTGTTCAGCTCCGCTCTCGTCGAGAGAGCTCGCTGCCACTCGAAGGGACCTGCCGCTACGGCGGTGCCTTCGAATCGATCGTGCCAGTCCGACACCAGTCCCTCCAGCTCGGCCCTCCGTGAGCATACATAGGACCTCGCCACTGCAATCTTGGTCTCGAGTGCGGACAGATTGTCGGTTTGTAAGAACATATCCTCCTCCAACCAACCCTCCTCCAACCAAGCAAACAGTCGCATACTTTCGTTGTGCCTGGTGATGGCGGGCATCCAGAAAGCCAATTCGTGGCGCTGGCTTTCGTCGAGCCCGAAATCCCCCATCAAAAGTTCTTCCAGGAAATTGCCGGCTTGCGCGCCATGCACTTCGACGACCGAGCGCAAGAGGAGTGACGCATGCAGCTCGATGTCAGGGTCGAAGAGAAGCTCGGCCAGACTCCGAGCCTCGAGGCAGTCACCGTATCCTAAGGCTCGCACTTTATCGCGCACGCTGCTTTCAGCATCTTGTCCTTGCTTTATGAGCCGAGCCAATTCACTTTGCCGCTGGTCGCACATTGGCGACGGGTCGCAAACCCCGAGCCCAGGGTACGACGCTATTACGGCCCCGATCCATAGGCCGACTCGCAAGGACCTCAACCTGTCGAATTTCATGTTTCTAGCGGCGGGAACGGAATATTCCCGCTACTTCTGCTCGGGATCTCGGGAATTCCAGTGAATAACCTTGCGGCATGGCTTGCCTCATCGCGTCGATATATCTTTGAATGTTGCCACGCGTATCAGCGTCCAACTCATGAAAAAGGACGACAATAGGTTGTCCACGGGTAGCCAGGGCGGCGATTCTCCCCCGCAAATGCGCCTCAATTTGAGCGGCCCCAAAATCGCGGGCAGTATCTTTGCTGTCTAGATCCCACAGGACCATCTGAAGCTCTTTCTGCCGATAGACCCTAAGCACCTCGGCATTGGTGGTCTCTCCGACCGGTCAGGCGAATTTTTTTGCACACAGCATACCGCCTGCAATAAATGAAATAAGGCTGGAAATCAAAAATATATTAAAATTTCTCTGTTGGTCTGCCTCTGATTCATAAAGCCTTATTCCCAAGCTTTCAAACGCCAACCCGGATATGTAAAATACTATAAAGCAGACAAGTACTCCCGCAATGGCACCAACTAAAAATAAGGCAAGTTTTTTCATTACTTAACCTCAAAAAACCTTATCTTTTTAGACCTTCTGAAATCAGACCAATATCCTGGAACAACGATGCTAAACCTGGTTCTAAACCATGAGCCTAACGCCGTTAAGGCACTACCATTCCAAAGATCAATATGGTCACCACCTGATCCGTCACTACCCACATAATAATCTTCAAAACAGATAATGCCTGTTTTACCTACAACTTTATCACGCCAATCTCGACCAGTTACATCTACAGATTTCTTAATCTGAGAAACTACCCCTCTATCGATCCAATCAGCCAACTCCTTTGCTGCTAGGATGTGGTCTTCCCCCTTGTGTACCCAACATTTTCTTCCGGACGGAAAACTTGCAAAGTTCACACCGGATTTTTTCATGGCATAGCTTAGTCGTATTGCGCACTGATTAGGGAACAAAATCTTCCCTTTTTCATTTTTTGCATTGCATGGATCACTATCCGGATAATTGGACCATAAAACTCGAAAATAAGACATTAACTCTCCCCTTTCATTCGCCTAACAGGTAGTAGATGACGACTCGCCATGTTTAGGTACATCGAAACACCTTTACACCACAGCTATTGTTTCTTTGTTGAATTGGTGGGGCATCCTTGCCCCTTGCCCCGGACGGACACCTTGAATTTTCCAAGGTGCCTATAACCTGGGCGAAACCGACCGCGGGGCGTTTGCTCAGCCCTTCTTGTGCTCTTTGAGTACCCAGGTCCGATCCGTGCTGCCTCCTTTAGCACCCGTGTGGTCGAACGGGAAGTACTCCCACTTAATCTCCGAGTAGGAGAAGGTCAGGGTCTCGAGGGGCTTGATTTCATCCCCATCGCTGCCGCCGACAGTGACCGAGGTCAAGAGACACTCTTTCATGGTGTATTTCATAAAGACGTGCTGCTCGTCATCTATGACCGTGCACACATCTATCTTTATCGTGCCGACATGCTTGCCCCCGGCGCAGAAGGCGTTGAGATCCGGCGTGGCACTGTCTACGGTCTTGACTACGGTGAAGTCCTGAAAATCGGCGCGACCCCCGGTCATGCCTCCGGTCGCACTCATCCCGGATGTGGTCTGGGAAACGCCGGCGCTGTAGCTGAACAACTCGAACCAGTCCTTGTGCTTGACATCGGTGCTTTCGCCCTTAGCCTTTTCTATATGCATATAGACGTCGTTTGCCATGAAGGGATATCCTCCGTATCAGGCTGGGCCGTATGGGCCCCGCGCATCACGCGCAGGTCCGGTGACCATGCCCGCA
Source organism: Candidatus Thiosymbion oneisti (assembly GCF_004359955.1). Classification (NCBI taxonomy): domain Bacteria; kingdom Pseudomonadati; phylum Pseudomonadota; class Gammaproteobacteria; order Chromatiales; family Chromatiaceae; genus Candidatus Thiosymbion; species Candidatus Thiosymbion oneisti. The sequence goes on along the minus strand of NZ_SMSC01000007.1, from coordinate 48,236 downwards.
AGACGGCCCGATGACCTTGCGGGACACGGATTCAGGTCTTTTCCGACGGTAGCTTGGAGACCAGCCGTAAGGAGACCGTAAGGCCCTCGAGCTGGTAGTGAGGTCGCAGAAAGAACTTCGAGCTATAGTAACCGGGATTACCCTCGACCTCTTCCACCATAACCTCAGCCGCCGCCAGGGGCTTGCGTGCCTTGTCATTCTCCGAGGCGGTCGCGGGGTTGGACTCCACGTACTTGCTGACCCAATCGTTCAGCCACTTCTCCATATCCTCCCGTTCCTTGAAGGAGCCGATCTTGTCCCGCACGATGCACTTCAGGTAATGGGCGAAACGGCATACCGCGAACAGGTAGGGTAAGCGGGCGGAGAGGTTAGCGTTCGCCGTGGCGTCCGGGTCGTCGTACTCGAAGGGTTTCTGGAGCGACTGGGCGCCGATGAAGGCGGCGAAGTCGGAATTTTTCTTATGGATGAGCGGCATGAAGCCGTTTTTTGCCAGCTCGGCCTCGCGGCGGTCGCTGATGGCGATTTCCGTGGGGCATTTCATGTCCACGCCGCCGTCGTCGGTAGGGAAGGTGTGGACCGGCAGCCCTTCCACGGCCCCGCCCGATTCCACGCCCCGGATCCGCGAACACCAGCCGTAGAGCTTGAATGCCCGATTGATGTTCACGGCCATGGCATAGGCGGAGTTGGACCAGGTGTATTTGGTGTGGTCCGCCGCCCCCGTCTCTTCCTCGAAATCGAATTCCTCCACTGGATCCGTCTTGGCCCCATAGGGGTGACGGGAGAGGAATCGGGGCAGCGCCAGACCGATATAGCGTGCGTCGTCGGATTCGCGCAGGGAGCGCCAGGCGGCGTATTCCGGGGTCTGGAAGATCTTGGTCAGATCCCGCGGGTTGCTCAATTCCTGCCACGACTGCATTTGGAGGGTCCCTGGGTCCGCCCCGGCGATGAAGGGGGTATGGGCCGCCGCCGAGACCTGCGACATCAGGCCCAGAAACTCCACATCCATCGGGCTGTGATCGAAATAGTAGTCCCCGACCAGACACCCGTAGGGCTCGCCGCCGAACTGGCCGTATTCCTCTTCGTAGACCTTCTTGAACAGGGGGCTCTGGTCCCAGGCCGTACCCTTGTATTTCTTGAGGGTCTTGTGGGCGTCCTTCTTGGAGATGTTCATGACGCGGATCTTGAGCATCTCGTCGGTCTCGGTATTGTTCACCAGGTAATGCAAGCCGCGCCAGCTACCCTCTAGCTGCTGGAAGTCGGGATGATGGATGATCTGGTTGACCTGCTCGGTGAGCCTGCGATCGATCTCGGCGATCATCGCCTCGATCGAGCGCACCGCATCCTCGGAGATGAGCGCCGTCTGTGACAGGGCCTGTTCGGCCAGGGTATGAACGGCTTGTTCCACCGCTTCTTTGGCGCGGTCGGTTCTCGGCTTGAATTCCTTTTGCAGCAGGGATGCGAACCCATCGGGCTCGATGACCTGGGTCTGGGCTTCGGCTTGGGCTTCGGGACTGAGTTCGGATTCGGCCATGTTACTTGTCCTCCGCGGCTGCCGGCTCCTGCGTTTCCCCCTCCTCCTCCTGGGGCTTGGGCGCCGCGGCGAGGGCTTGCAGCAGTGCGGGGTCTTTCAGGGCATTGGCGATGAGGTCCTCCGCCCCGCTCTTGCCGTCCATGAAGGTGAGGAGGTTGTCGAGCTGGGTACGGGCCTGAAGCAGCTGGTTCAAGGAGTCTACCTTACGGGCCACCGCCGCGGGCGAGAAGTCGTCCATGCTCTCGAAGGTCAGGGCCACATTCAGATTACCCTCTCCGGTCAGGGTGTTCGGCACCTGAAAGGCAACCCGCGGCTTCATGGATTTCAGCCGTTCCTCGAAGTTATCGACGTCAATCTCCAGAAACTTGCGGTCCGCTACCGGGGCCAGGGGCTCTTCCGACTTGCCCGAGAGATCCGCCAGAACACCCATCACAAAGGGTAATTGAATGAGCTTCTCCGCCCCATAGAGCTCCACATCGTATTCGATCTGCACCCGGGGTGCGCGATTGCGGGCGATGAATTTTTGGCTGCTTTCTTTGGCCACGGTCGATCTCCCCTCACTTTAAGAATTTTACGGATTATAAAGGCTCGGATCGCTGCCCACCGGGCTTGGTTCCTGGTACAGCAATGCCGAAGTACCGATAACATGGGAATGATTTATTTGCCGCAAATGAACGCGAATGAACGCAAAGCGGTTGTAACCGGCTCGCCATCAACGACAGCTCTCGATCCCGTTGCAATCATTTGCGTTGATTTGCGTTCATTTGCGGCTAAATCTTCCGTGGGAAGCCTGCTCGCTCAATGTTATCAGTAGTCGAGAGCATGTGTACTAGTCGTCGCCTTCCGGGCCACGGATGGCTTCGATCTGGGCCAAACCCTCGGGCGCCAAATCCTGCACGATGCCGACAAAATCCTTCGTCACCAGGCGCCGTGCCCGCTGCAGCAACAGGGGGACCGGGCTCGAGGGCTCGTTGCGGGCGTAATAATCACAAATTCGGTCGAGCATCCTTACTACATCTTCGCGGCCAGCTATGGTCGCGGAGCGGTTTCCCCCCCCGGACGTTGCCGGCTTGTCACCCGGAGGTAACGTCGCTTCCGTCGGCACACCGTTACCTGTAGATACCGTCGCTTCCAATTCCGCATCGCTGGTGCCCGTCCGCTCCGCGAGCTTGGTTCTCAGCAGGGTATCGGCTTCCGCAAAGAGGTCGCGGATGGGCCTGAGATCGGGCACCTGGGCGACACCGACCTGATCCGTCACGATCCTTTCGAGCTCGCCCAAGTCACTGACGGCACTCGCGACGGCACCGGCCGTCTCCCGGAGCTGCTCGAGCTCACAGTCCTGAAAGGCCGCATCGACGGATGCCGCATCCAAGGGAGCCTGTTTTCCAGCCGCGGGTTCGGAAGATTCGCCCTTGGCGACTTCGATATCCCTGAGACTTACCGGGCCAAAGGTTCGGGAGTGTACCAAAGGGGTGGTTCGCACCGGCGTGAGTAAGACATCCCGATCGCAAAGATCCAGCAGGGCATTCATCCGTTCGGTCGGATCATTGTCGTCGTCGGTGTCGAGCTGGGGGTGGACACTCTCCCAGTACTCCGCCAGCAACCGACGGATCAGGGTGATTCCGGATGCGAGCCCTGAAAATCCTTCGCAGTGGAGCAATGCCCGGCAGACTAGGATCGCGGTACGGATATCCTTGCTGCGGGAAAGCAGGTCTGTCCCCAGGGCAAGCACCTGTTTCCAATCGGGTGGAACCGCGGGGACCACAGTGTCTCCCATCACCCGTTCCGGCTGACCGCTCGCCGCCTCCTTGAGCTGCGTGAAATCGGGGTCGTACTCCGGATCCTTACCAGTCGGATCCGTGGCAGAGACCGGTTCCAAGAGGCTATCGAGATCGAATTCGCTCATCTGATGATCGGTCCTTATGAGTCATCGGAATCATCCGCGCGCCCGGGAAAGCCCGCGCACGGCATTGATCACTGAGGTTTGAGAGGCGGCAGCGAGCTCGGCCGAGTTGCGCATGGGGGTGTCTGGAATAGTCCATTTTCCGGCCGATAAGTGCCTTCGATCCCTTAAGTCGGGCAGATTTTAGGCTCTATCTGTAGTCTAGCGCCTGTAATAGCACAAGCAGCCTGGATGGGCAAGAGGATGGAAGGTTCCCAGGGCAACCGAATAACACCCACTGCTAAAAACAAGATCGTGGCCTGGAAGCGAGTCGGTAGGTTGGGCCAAGGGCGTAGGATGATGGTAGGGCGGGTAAGCCAGGGACGGCGCCACCCGCCATATATGGGTGAGCGCCTGCCGACTGCCCCAGGGATGCCTGGCCTGTGCGTCCCACACGCAGACAGGTGCCCAACACCCCTGTCGGGCACGCCCAGCGGCCAAAGATGCGGTTCGCCGCTGGCCAAGCGTCCATTGATGCGGTTCGCGCCCCCTCGTGATGCCATCCTGTAAGACCTGCCGCGCTCACCGCATCCTACGTCCATCCTACGCCAGGGTCAGGGATCGAATGTGTATCCTAACAGCTCGATGTCTCGCCTGAAGTGGTGCGCCACCAGTTCGGCGGTCTCGTCAGTATAGTAGTCTCGGTAGTCCCGTCCACGGTCGGTCGCCCGGCGTTTGTGGGCCAGGTTCGGCCGCGCGATGCCGATGCGCCCGCAGGCCTCGGTGAAGTCCTCCTCCAGACGCTCATAGCGTCCGATGAAATCTACCACCAACTCACCGTGCAGATCGATCAGGTAGTCGGTCTGCAGTTCGATAGAGGTATCCAGGTGATACTGATAGGGGCGCTCCGGGTCCAGCTTCCAGCACAGGAAGTCTTGGAATGTCTCATGGCCCCCGAGGAAATGCGGACGCTCACGGCGGATATGGTAGAAGGAGCTCACCTGCAGGTCCCAGGGATTGCGCACGAAGGCGAATTTGAACAGCTCATCGAAGAACGCCTTCGGCAGCAGCTCCTTGGCGGCGACGATCTTGGCGTGGCGCGGCAGCTTGCCGGCGATGCGGTGACCGCTCAGGCGGCTCAAGCGGCTGCACAGGAACATGGGCCAATACCAGGGATCGCGCCGACGCAAGTGCTGCAGGCTGGCACGCACGCTGGTGCCGCCGGTCTTGGCGATGTGGACGAACAGGAAGCGGTGCTTGACGGAGAGGAACATAATGGTACAGGATTCACAGGATTTTCAAGATTAACAAGATGTTGTAATTGATTATTCAGAAAAATAATCCTGTTAATCCTGAAAATCCTGTTAATCTTGTCCTATTAGCGATTGGCACTAGGATTCAATCAGGCCTCCATTCGCCGTTCGGCCCGCACGGAATCCAGCGTCGCGCGCAGATCGGCGGCCTGGATGCACGGCCTATTGCTTGATTCCGCTATACAACAGCGGCGCACCGCCGCCAGGGCCGCGCGATTACAGGCCGTGGCGATCTCCGCAGCGCTCAGTCCGTCGCTCGGGCCCACCAGGTCTTCGACCCTTAGGTCCTGGGCGACGGGACGCCGCGCCAGGTGGATGCCCAGGATCTCCCGCCGCGCGGTTGCATCGGGCCACGGCACCTCGAGGATCGCATCGAAGCGCCCGGCCCGGATCGCCGCCGGGTCCAGCCGATCCAGGCGATTGGTGGCGCCGAGCACCAGGACTCCCTTGAGCTCCTCGATGCCGTCCAGCTCGGTCAGAAATTGGGCCAGCACCCGTTCGCTGACCTGGGACTCGACGGAGACGCCGGAACGGACCGGCAGCAGGGCGTCGATTTCGTCGCAGAACAGGATACAGGGTGCGGTCTGCCGGGCCTTGCGAAACACCTCGCGCACCTCCCGCTCCGACTCGCCGACGAACTTCGACAGGAGGGCCGGTCCCTTGACGGAGATAAAGTTGAGTCGGGTCTCGGTGGCCAGGGCGCGGGCCAATAGCGTCTTGCCGCAGCCGGGCGGACCGGCCAGCAGGATCCCCTTGGGTGGCTCCACCCCGGCCGCGCGGAACAGCTCAGGGCGGGTCAAGGGCCATTGCAGCAACTCTATCAGGCGTTGCTTGACCGCCGCCAGCCCCCCCACGTCCGTCCAATGCACGGTGGGCACTTCCACGAATACCTCGCGGATGGCCGAGGGCTCCACCTCCCGCAGCGCCGCCTCGAAATCGGCATCCCGGACTTGCAGGTCGCGCAGCAGCTCATAGGGGATCCGCGCCAGCTCGAAATCCACCGCGGGCAAGATGCGACGCAGGCTCGCCATGGCGGCCTCCCGACACAAGGCCTCCAGGTCGGCGCCGACAAAGCCGTGGGTGCGCTCGGCCAGGTCGTCGAGGATGGTCGGGTCGGCCAGCGGCATGCCGCGGCTGTGGACGTCGAGGATCTCCCGTCGCTCGGGGCGGCCGGGGACGGGGATGGCGATCTCGCGGTCGAAGCGTCCGGGCCGGCGCAGGGCCGGGTCCAGGACCTGGGGCAGATTCGTCGCCGCGATGACGATGATCCGGGCCCACCGCTTGAGACCGTCCATCAGCGCCAGCAGCTGGGCCACCACCCGCTTCTCCACCTCGCCCTGTACCCGCTCGCGCTTGGGGGCGATGGCGTCGATCTCGTCGAGGAACAGGATGGACGGCGCCTTGCTTGCGGCCGCCGCGAACAGCTTGCGCAGCTGCGCCTCGCTCTCGCCGTAGAACTTGTGGATTACCTCCGGACCACTGATAGTGAAGAAGGCGGCGTCCGTCTCGTGGGCGATGGCACGCGCGATCAGGGTCTTGCCGCAGCCGGGCGGTCCGTGCAGCAACACGCCTTTGGGGGCGGCGATCCCCAGGCGCTCGAAGACCTCCGGGTAGCGCAGCGGTAGCTCGATCATCTCGCGGATGCGCTGGAGCTGGGGTTTCAACCCGGCAACGTCTTCGTAGCTCGGGGCCTGGTCGGTGGTCTCGGCCTGCCGTGCCGCGCCCACCAGCAGCCGGGTCGTGGGGTTGATCACCACCGCCCCCTTGGGTGCGGTGGAGACCACACGGAAGTCGGCCGCCCGGTTGCCGAACAGAGTGGCGCGAATGCGGTCCCCCCTCCGGACGGGCAGGCCGTCCAACAGACTGCCGATATAGGGCAGATCGCGTTCCTGGGGGGTGGTGTCGATAGGCGCCAGCTCCACCTGGCGAGCCGGCTCGCACAGGGTGGCCCGCAGCGCCACGGTCTCGCCCAGGGAAACCCCGGCATTGCCGCGGGTCAGCCCGTCGAGCTGTATCTGCGTTTGGCCGCGCGCCTCCTTGTGCGTCGGCAGTACCTTGCACAGGGTCCCGGATTTGCCCGCGACCTCCACGAAATCACCAATCGCAAGCCCCAGGGTGCGCATGTCATCCGGGTCCAGCCGGGCCACCGCCCGGCCCACATCCCGGACGAGGGCCTCGGCGACCTTGAAACCTAAGGAGGTCGCAGATGGATTCGACATGGGGGCAGAGCAAGCACCTATAAATTTTTTCGATTTGGTCTGAACCGCAAAGGCGCACAGGACGGTCCGCTACCAGTCGCCGGCTACCAGTCGCCAGCTACCAGTCACCAGCCACCAGCAGTGGAGGTTGGGACAAAGCCGCCATGGACGGTGGCGCGCCCAAGGGATCTAGGGCTACCCTTTGCGCCTTTGCGGTTTTTTCTATCTATCAACCGTACCGCCGCTCGAACTCCTGCATGAAGGAGATCAAGACCCGCACCCCCTCCTCAGGCATGGCATTGTAGATGCTCGCACGCATGCCGCCCACGGATCGGTGGCCCTTGAGCGTAACCAGGCCCGCCGCCTTGGCCTCCGTCAGGAACCGCTGATCCAGCGTGGGGTCGGCCAGGGTAAAGGGCACGTTCATCCAGGAACGGCTGGCAGGCTCCACCGGATTGGTATACAGGCCGGAGGCATCGATGGCGGCATAGAGGAGCTTGGCCTTGCGTTCATTGATCGTCGCCATCGCCGTCAACCCACCCTGGCGCTTGAGCCACTGGAACACCAGGCCGGCCAGATACCAGGCATAGGTCGGTGGGGTGTTATACATGGAGCCAGTGTCGGTGTGAGTCTGGTAGTCGAACATGGTCGGCGTCCCGGCCAGCGGTCGGCCGATGAGGTCCTCGCGCACGATCACGACGGTCAACCCCGCCGGCCCCAGATTCTTCTGGGCCCCGGCGTAGATGACCCCGTAGCGCGAGACATCCATGGGCCGGGACAGGAGGGTGGAGGACATATCCGCCGCCAAGGGCGTGTCGCCGGTCTCAGGCACGAAGGGAAACTCTACTCCTTCGATGGTCTCGTTGGGGGTGTAGTGGACATAGGCCGCCTCCGGGTTCAGATTCAGCTCGATCTGGGTGGGGGCGCGGGTGAACCGCGTGTCCTCGGTGGAGGCGGCGATCTCGACCGCGCAGAACCGCTTGGCCTCGGCGATGGCCTTCTTGGACCAGGAGCCGGTGTTCAGATAGTTGGCTCGGTCACCGCCGCGCAGTAGGTTCACCGGCACCATAGCGAACTGGCCGGATGCCCCCCCTTGCAGGAAGAGCACCCGGTAGTTCTCGGGGACCGCGAGCAACTCCCGCAGATCGGCCTCCGCCTGCTCGGCAATGGACATGAATTCCTGGCCGCGGTGACTCATCTCCGCCACGCACATGCCGCTCCCATGCCAATCCAGCAGTTCCTCCTGCGCCTGTCGTAAGACCGCTTCCGGCAGCATCGCAGGGCCGGCACTGAAATTGAAAACTCGAGCCATTGTCACATCTCCGCTTTAGTGCATTCCGGCTGCGAATAGAGAAATCCAGCCGCCAATGAGCGCAAGGGTCTCATTGGCGTCTATTTGCGTTCATTCGCGGCAAAAAAACAAGGTCCTTCTTCTTTAACCACGGCAGTACGACGGTTTCGACTAAGGAAAGCACCGTCGCCGCGGCGCGGGTGGAACCCAATGCCATTAAGTTAAGCGTTATCGACGCGGTTTGTGATCGATCGTGCGCTGTTTTTTTCGCCCTCACCCCAACCCCTCTCCCGCCGAGGGTGTCGTAAAAGGTGAGGCCCGATGCGGTTATTCTCGTTCCCACGCGCTGCGTGGGAAGCTGGTTGCTCCGCGCCGCGGAGAGCATCAGGCCAGTGTCCGGCATTCGTATACCCGGGAATCACACCTGCCGGCTGTCCGGCGTTATCGGGTGCGGCCCAGAGGGCGTCTGCTCTGAGCGTTGCCGCCAGCTGGTGATGGGGTCTGTAAGCCGTCTGAAAGACGGCGGTCCCAGCCGGCCCGGGACCGCCGACATCTTGTCGGCCCCTGGGACCGCCGACATTCTGTCGGCTCCCGGGACTACCGATATTTCGTTGGCCCTTCCGGCTATCAGGTAAAACCTGAATGCCCAGTTGCCGGTCCAAATGGTCATCAGTCAGGCTGAGTTTTCTCGTTCCCACGCAGCGCGTGGGAACGAGAGAACGGGGTGCTCGGGTGCGGGCGGAGAAGTTACTGCTTATTTTCGCTCGATTTTCTCACCGAGGGCGGAACGCAATGCCCGTACCGCTCGGGTTTGGCTCTCTTGCGCCATGCAGCGGGCGATCAAGGCCGGGTCCAGGTCGGGGAGCAGCCGGCTGCGGGTGCCGGTGAGGTAGCCGTCTCCCTGGAGCAGGAAGAAGCGGAGTGATCCCGCTTGCCACGCCCAGACTTCAGGTACGCCCAAACCGCGATAGACCTCCAGCTTGTCGATCCCTCCGGAGGTCCAGACGACTTCGATGGCGATGTCCGGGATCTCCGGCAGCTCCTCGATCGGTCCGATGACGTAGCATTCGTCGGCTTCGAACCCCCGCGCCTGCGGTTCCGATTTGACAGTCCAAGAGCCGTAACCCTCCAGCTCAATGCCGACCGTTTCGGCATAGGCCTCCACAAGCCTTGCGAGCCGCGTCTTCAGCGATTCATGGTGGATGGATGGGGCCATGAGCTCGAGCTCGCCCTCCAGATAGGTAACGCGCACGCCGCATTGATCGCCGCGCGCAGCCACTAGTCGCTCGTAGTCTTCCCAGGCGATGTCGTGTAGATGTACCCGTTGATCGATGTGGTCCGCGAGTCGATCCATCTGGTCCGTGACCAGTGCGGAATCCTGAGTGAGTGCCGGAATCATGGGTGGTGGCCTTCAGCAAAATCGAACCACGGATCGACACGGATCAACACGGAGTTGTCTCCATCCGTGTTCATCCGTGGTTCTCTTTCCGGCGGGTTGCTCATAACGGGTTGTCATCCCTGGATAATTTGTTAATCGAGAACGCCCCCTAGTAATTCGATGGTCTGGGCATCGAGCCCCAAGAGGTGGTGCGCGAAATCGGTCGTCAGCCGCTTGAGCACAGCGCGGCTGATAATGTCTTTGGCGGTCATACGGATAAGCTACCACGGCAGTGCGGTGGTTTCGACCAGGGTTGTTTCCCTATCAGGACAACCGCATGATAACGCGATCCTTTGGAGTGCGGCGGCAGCCTTATTACCCCAGTATTTGCCAAAACCCACAAAGCCTATTGTGACCGTAGCGTTAGCCAGGTGGCACATACCCGCCGCCGCTTTGGATTCGAGCTGTCTGATGACCGCCGTGCTCATTCCAGACCAAGACGCTTCAGGCAAAGAAAAGCGCCGTCGCCGCGGCGCGTGGGGAACTCAGCGCCCAAGTCTCCGGCAAATACCGATGGTATCGCATGTAACGCAGGTCCAATCAGACCGCGCCGCTTTGCCGGCGCACTCCAAATTTTGGAGTGCGGCGGCAGCCTTATTACCCCAATATTTGCCAGAACCCACGGAGCCTGGTGTGACCACGGCGTTGGCCGAGTGGCACACACCCGCCGCCGCTTTGGATTCGAGCTGTCTGATGACCGCCGTGCTCATTCCAGACCAAGACGCTTCAGACAAAGAAAAGCGCCGTCGCCGCGGCGCGTGGGGAACTCAGCGCCCAAGCCTCCGGCAAATACCGATGGTATCACATGTAACGCAGGTCCAATCAAACCGCGCCGCTTTGCCGGCGCACTCCAAATCCCATCTATCGCCCCTCGATCAGGACATAGGGCGCCCAGTAGCTTGGATCGCGGCGCTTGGAGTCCTGGGCCCGGATCCAATCCAGTTGGGTCTTCCGCAGGGCCTCGACTGGATGGGGTTTGGGGTATTGGAGCCAGTTTGCATAGAAATCCCGCATGAAATCCATGGCCCGGCGGTCGTTCAGGGGCCAGAGGGTCATCAGCAGATTGCGGGCGCCGGCGATGCGGAAGGCGCGCACCAGGCCATAAACGCCTTCCGAGTAATCCACCTCGCCTTGGCCGGTATTACAGGCGGAGAGGGTGACCAGCTCGGTGCCTTCCAGGTTAAGGTCCTGGACCTCCAGGGCATAGAGAACACCGTCCTCGCCGGTGGGGCCGAGCTTGCCCCGCAGACCGGCATTGGCACCGGCCAGGGCCAGGCCGGCCAAGGTCATGGGCCGCTCGGTGTGCTCCGATTTCCGCTCGAAAAAGAATCCGTGGGTCGCCAGATGCAATATCCGCGGTGGGGAAACAAGAGATTTGAGCCGGGATTTGAGTCGGGTCTCCGAGGCGTCCCGGCCCCGCCAAACCTCGGCCTTGCGGCCGTCAGGATCCCCATAGAGCTGACTCACCGCCTTGGCCTCGCGACCCGTGAACTTCAGGTTTTTGAAGCCCTCCCGTTCGTCGCGTAGGCGCCGGTTCATAGCAATCAGCCCGTCTGTGGCCGGTGGTGTTGCAGCCGAGATCGAGGATGCCGTCCCAGCCGTCGGGAAATTTGCGTAGTCCACACCACCGTAGGCAATCATGCCCTTGGCGACGGAGGCCGTATCCGAACCAGATTTGACAAGGTCGCGCCCGTTCTGAATCTGGCGTAGTTCTTGGCGCTCGATCCAGTAGCGCCCGTCCGGAGTCACCAGCCGTGCAAAGGCGACCAGATCCAGCGCGCCGTCCGCGGCGATATAGAGTCGGTCGTATTTGGTCAATTCGGCATCCAGCTTGCCGAAGAGCTGCCGGTAAAGCGCTTGGGCCGATTCCTTGCTGCCGGTCTTCCGCAGATCGATCTGGGCCTGGGTCGTCGGCGCGATAGGGCCGAGATCCTGGAGCAGGAGTTCGGGTCCGTTTCCAGGGTCCGCGGGGATCAGGAGGGCCAGCCAATGGGGCTTCCCGAAATCACGGGTCTTGAAGTCCACCGGCTGGAATGCACGCAGGGAGAGCAAGGCCGAGCCCCGAGGCAGCTCGGATCTCACCTGCTGCCAGTCGACGGTACGGCTCGCCAGATGGCCTTGGAATTTCCGGCTCAGTCCAGCCAGTTCCACCTCTAAGCGTTCGACTGCCGCCTGAGCGTCAGTAATGGCCGTCTTACGGGCCGCAATGGCGGCTTTTTTCTCCGGCACAGGCAGATTCACCAACCGACTCAATTCGGCTCGGTGTTTGCTCAGGTCCTTGGCGAGCTTTATCACCTGTGGGTCTGGGCTGGTTCGGACGAGCCGGGCGATCAATGCCTCGGCCTCGCCGGCCAAGCGCTTCCAGCGTAGCAGCACATCCGCGGCCAACCCCAAAGTGTCCGGGTCAGGATGCTGTAAGGCGAGACCGAATACGATGTCTTGGAAGCTGGATTCGAACACCAGCCGGCCACGGCGTACCTGCTCCCGGTGGGTGGTGTCGAGTTGGATGCCGATAAAGCGGCGCAGGCGTCCATCCACACGACGCAGCTCCCGCAATGCCCGATTCCGGCGTCCGCGATTGATCAGTACACCGACCAGATTGAGCTGCGTGGCGAGGGTGTCAGGATGGTCCTGGCTCAATACCCGCTGACGGCCCTCAAGGGCGTGCATAAAAAGCGACTCGGCCTCGTTATAGCGGCTTTGTGCTTGATACAGCCCGGCGAGGTTGTTGACGCTGATGAGGGTCTGGGGGTGGTTCCTGCCCAGTATCCGCTCGTGAGCCTCGAGAGCACGCACAGAGAGCGACTCGGCCTCCCCATAACGACCCTGCGAGTGATACAGGTTGGCAAGGCCGATGAGGCTGGCGAGGGTCTGGGAGTGGTCCTGACCCAGCACCCGCTCACTAACCTTGAGGGCATGCATATACAGTGATTCGGCCTCGCTATACCGGTTCTGGGCCTCGTACAAAAAGGCGAGGTTGTGGATGCTGCCGAGAGTGTCAGAGTGGTCCTCGCCCAGTATCCGCTTGCGGGCCTCGAAGGCACGCACAAAGAGCGGTTCGGCCTCGGCATAGCGGCCTTGATTTTTATACAGCAAGGCGAGGTTGTTGACACTGGTGAGGGTATCGGGATGGTCCTGGCCCAGTACCCGCTCGCGGGCCTCGAGGGCACGCAGATACAGGGGTTCAGCCTCACCATAGCGGCCTTGGGCTCGATACAACGCAGCGAGGTTGCCGACGCCGGTGAGGGTGTTGGGGTGGTCCCGGCCCAGCGTCCGCTCGCTAGCCTCCAGGGCACGCAGATACAGGGGCTCAGCCTCACCATAGCGGCCTTTTATGTAATGCAGCAGGGCGAGGTTGCTCAGTGCGGTGAGTGTTACTTGGTGCTCCCGGCCAAGGTCTCGCTCGCCCAGGGCCAATGCCTCACGGGCAATGGTCTCGACCGGATCATACTTGCCGTCCCGAAAGAAGCCAGTCGTGGCGTAGTTGAGGGCGTCGACCAGATCCTCCGCGGTAGGCTCTCCATCTCCCTGCGTGCGGAGTGCTTGGAGCGCGATCTCGGAAGCAGGACCGACGGGCTCCAGCGCCCAAGCAGGGCTGGCTGCGATCAGCAACATGAGTATCAAGCAAGCAATCCTGAATCCAGTCCTCATTGTCTTGGGTCTTCTCCACACCTGGTTTCGACTTGGCGGTATTTTCCCATCTTAGAAACTCTCTAAGACTTAACCTGTTGATTATAAAAGAATGATTGTCGAAGATAGCAAACCATTATCCAAAACTGGCTGACTTCTACGCATAACTAACTGATTTACAAGGTATGAGTTTCTAGGCAGTCTCTTACAGAATTGGAACCACAAAGGCGCAAAGGACGCAAAGGTTTCGCAGGTAAGAAAGGTGTATGGGCGGGTTTGAAACCCGCCCTTACGACAACAGCACGAGCTACCCATCGGGTACGGCGCAAGCACGAGTATCTCACTCAGGCATCTCTTTGAAATCCTTTGTGTTATTTATACCTTTGCGGTTCTCGTTGACGCTTTGCAATGTGTCGGGGTGCTCCTCGCCCAGCATCCGCTCGCGGGCCTCGAGGGCACGCAGATGCAGGGGTTCGGCCTCGATATAGCGGCCTTGGGCTCGATACAGATCAGCGAGGTTGTTGACACTGGCGAGAGTATCGGGATGGTCCCGGCCCAGGGTCCGCTCGCGGGCCTCCAGAGCACGCACATACAGCGCCTCGGCCTCGCCATAGCGGCCTTGTTTGTCATAAAGGAGGGCGAGGTTGTTGAGGCTGATGAGGGTATCGGGGTGGTCCTGGCCCAGGATCTGCTCGCGGGCCATAAGGGCGCGTATAGAGAGCGGTTCGGCCTTGCCATAGCGGCCTTGGGCTCGATACAACCCGGCCAGGTTGTTGACGCTGGCGAGGGTATCGGGGTGGTCTTGGCCCAGGGCCCGCTCGCGGGCCTCCAGGGCGTGCAACAAGAGCGGCTCGACCTCGCTAGAACGGCCTTGTTTGTAATATAGCCCAGCGAGATTGTCGACGCTGATGAGGGTACTGGGATGGTCCTTACCTAGCGTCCGCTCGTGACCCTCCAGGGCGCGGACCAAGAACGGCTCGGCCTCGCTATAGCGGCCTTGGGCGTAATACAGCGTGGCGAGGTTGTTGACGCTGACGAGGGTATCAGGGTGGTCCCGGCCCAGTGTCCTCTCGCGGGCTTCCAGGGCGCGCACATACAGCGGTTCGGCCTTGCTATAGCGGCTTTGCTTCTCAAGCGAAGTCGCGAGGTTGTTCAGTGCGGCGAGTGTTTTTGGGTGCTCTTGGCCGAGGTCCCGTTCGGACAAATTCAATGCCTCTCGGGCAGCAGTTCCCATCTGGGCGTACTGACCGACCTGGTAGAGGCCAACCGTGAATCGGTTGAGGGCGTCGATTAGATCCTCTGCGGTCGGCTCTCCATCCCCCTGCTCGCGGAGTAGTTGGAGCACGACCTCGGAAGCGGGGCCAACGGGCTCCAGCGCCCAAGTCGGGCCGGCCACGGCCAGCAGTACGACCACCAAACAAGCAATCCCGGATCTTGCGTTCATCATCTTCGGCCTCATTCTCGACTACCCAGCTTCATCGCCTATCGGTACAAGATCTCGTTTTCTCGTTCCCACGCGCTGCGTGGGAATGCGGAAGCTCCGCGCCGCGGAGAGAATCAAGCCCGTGTCCACCATTCCGTATAGACGGGAATCAAACCTTCCATGCCCAAATAATTCCGCGCACTGGAATAACGCCAGTGCTCCGGCCGATCCACATACCCGCGTTTGACCGGATTGTTGTGAATAGACGCCAATTTCTCCACTAACATCGCCTCGTTTTGAATCCACTGCGGATGCGATCCTTCTTCCCATAACTGATAGTCACGATCCGTCTTGTATCCTTTCTTGTAATAGGCCAGCTTTGCTAATAACTGCGTCGAGTTTCTGGCCCGCAGATAATCGATAATCTGCCGCGCCGTGTAAGATTTCCAATGCTTCACTTGTTTTTCCAGATCCGGTGACTGAAGAATACAGTGCAGGTGGTTTTCCAGAATCACATAGCCGTACAAGCGAACCCCCCAATTTTGCCGGCGGTAGGTGAAGGCTTCCAGCAGGATTTCCACCGTATCGGGGCGCGTGAACACCGGTAGCCATTCCAGCACGGTGAATGTCATGAAATGCGGTGCCTGCGGTTCGACAATACGGTAGCGGCTACGGCTCATGGAGTCTCCGAAACACTCCGCGGCGCGGAGCTTCCACGTTCCCACGCGGCGCGTGGGAACGAGAGAATCCGCGGTACCCGACCCAGCCGCGGGATAGGCCTAGCGTACCGACCCGCCGCCGCTTTGGATTCGGTAACGCACTGCCCCGGCAAAAGCACGGCGGCCAGGGGAAAGCGCCGTCGCCGCGGCGCGTGCGCAACCCGGCGTCCAGGTTCCCGGTAAACACCACGGGTATCCCCGATTGCTGAGGTTCGATTCGACCGCGCCGCTTTGCCGGCGCACTCCAAAACAGTCTGGAATCCATAAAGAGCCACAGGGAATTATATACCGACGTGATTTTCGTAGTCGGGTGCATCCACAAGGGGTGTCCCCTACAAATGAAGCGAAACCGCGAGGTTGTGCAGTACGGCGAGTTCTGAACCTCAACGACGAGGTTCTGAGCTTCAACAGAGAGGCTCTGAGCCTCAACAGAGAGGTTCTGAGCTTCAACGATGAGGCTCTGAGCCTCAACAGAGAGGTTCTGAGCTTCAACGATGAGGCTCTGAGCCTCAACGGAGAGGTTCTGAACCTCAACAACGAGGTTCTGAGCCTCAACGGCTAGGCTCTGAGCTTCAACAGAGAGGTTCTGATCCTCAACGGCGAGGCTCTGAGCCTCAACGGAGAGGTTCTGAGCTTCAACGATGAGGCTTGGGGCTGCGATCGGTCAGGCAGTCGGATCAACGACCCGGATTGGTGGGTATCCGCCGCAGGGCCCGGATCTGATCGTGTGGTATCTGGAGGGTCGGCATCTGGCCGCCGTCTTGGTTGGGTCGGATGAGATACAGGGAGCGGGCCGTCTGCAGCAGCAAGCGGTAGTTGCCGGCGGTCAGATCTTGCTGCACGGTCTGGAGCTTGGCGGGGGCGTCGCCTGGGTCTAGTGTGGCCCAGACCCGGACCAGGGGGTAGTGCTGGAAGCCTGATTCCCGGTGATCCCGGTAGTCGGCCCGAGCGGCGGCCTCGCCCATGAAGTAGAAGAGTACGAAGGCCAGGAGACCCCAGAGGGGCGCCGTTCGGGCCATGAGGTCCAGAATGGGATCGACTCGGGCCCAGTAGGTCAGACCCACCATCCAGACGATGGCGAGTATCAGCCACCAGAACGATTGTAAGACCCAGAAGCCGTACATGAAGTGATATTGGAAGGGGATGCCCAGGCCGATCAGGCCTAGCTCGAAGCGGTCGTACCAGTGGTAGGCGTAGGACCAACCGGCGGTATAGATGAGGGCCGTGATCAGGGTGACGGCGGCGCCGAGATCCAGGATGCGGGGGTTGGTGCTCACGGCTGGTCTTCCTCCCCGTCGGCAGGCTGGGTTACGGGCTCGGGCGGTGCCGTTTGCACATCGTCCTCTCCATTCTTTCCGCGCATGACACGCCCCAAGTCGGCCCTGTCGCTCAACCGGCAGGGGGTGCAGGGAGGTTCTCCGTCCGCTATTCGCTCCAGATCCGCTCGTCCGGTCAGCTCGATCTGTTCGCCGCTGACGGCATCCAGGCAGAAGATCCGCGGTTGGGTGCTTGGAGGGCCAGTCTGCTCTAGGCAGTCGAACCAAGTGGTATCGTCGGCAGCAACCAGACAGAAACACTCGCTGCCGAAGGCTGGGCTGGCTAGTAGGGGCCAGGCCAGCAGGGCCGGCAACAGGAGGACGAATCTCGACATATGGATCTCCGGTTGTGTTCAGTTGGACACCGGTCGTAACCGTTCATCCCCCTTAAGGATTTCGGCTTGATGCGGGCATAAGCCGTTGATTTCTCGTTTTCGGGATCAGGGTCGAGAGGGGGCTGGACGTTTACATTGGTTTTCTCACCACAGAGGACACAGAGAACACAGAGGGTTGGATTCGATAGCATCAGCGTCCGACGCCATCAATCAGGTGGGACCTGACAATTAGTTTCTTAGACAGCCTCTTTAGACCCCGCACCGCGGGCGGTAGCCGGCGGGGATCAGAATCGTAGGTATGCGCTGGGACGGGTCTGCGTCGGGAAAATCGAGGTTGTAGTGGAGGCCGCGGCTTTCGCATCGGCTTTGCGCGGAGCGGATGATGAGGTCCGCCACCTCCACCAGGTTGCGCAGCTCCAGCAGGTCGTTACCGACGCGGAAGTTGCTGTAGTATTCGATGATCTCTTGGCGCAGCAGGTCTACCCGGCGCTTGGCCCGCCGCAGGCGCTTGTTGGTGCGGACAATGCCCACATAGTCCCACATGAAACGGCGCAGTTCGTCCCAGTTGTGGGCGACCACGATCTCCTCGTCGGGTTCCGTGACCCGGCTCTCGTCCCAGAGGGGTACCTCCGGCTCCGGTGCCGGTCGGGTCATGTGCGCTTCGATGGCCCGGGCCGCCAGCTCACTGTATACCAGGCATTCCAGCAGGGAATTGCTGGCCATGCGGTTGGCCCCGTGCAGTCCGGTGCAGGCGACCTCGCCCACGGCGTAGAGTCCGGGCAGGTCGGTATGGGCTTGCCTGTCCACCAGGATGCCGCCGCAGGTGTAGTGGGCAGCGGGCACCACGGGGATCGGCTCGCGGGTGATATCCACGCCCAGTTCCAGACAGCGCACGTGGATCGTGGGGAAGTGCTGCTCGATGAATGCACCGGGCCGGTGGGAGATGTCCAGGTACAGGCACTCGCTGCCGAGACGCTTCATCTCATGGTCGATGGCGCGGGCGACGATATCCCGCGGGGCCAGCTCCGCCCGTTCGTCGAAACGCGGCATGAAGCGCTCACCGTTGGGTAACAGCAGACGGGCCCCTTCGCCGCGCAGGGCCTCGCTGATGAGAAAGGATTTGGCCGCGGAGTGATAAAGGCAGGTAGGGTGGAACTGCATGAACTCCATGTTGGCGACCCGGCAGCCGGCACGCCAGGCCATGGCGATGCCGTCGCCGGTGGCGACGTCGGGATTGCTGGTATAGAGGTAGACCTTGCTGGCGCCGCCGGTCGCCAGGACCACGCAGCGGGCGACCAGGGTGACGACCCGTCCCGAACGCCGGTCCAGCACGTAGGCACCGATACAACGATTGTCCTCAAGGCCCAGCTTGCGGGTGGTGATCAGATCCACCGCGTTGTGGTCTTCGTAGAGGTGGACCTTGTCACGCTCGCGTATGCGACGGTCCAGCGTGCCCGCGATCTCCTTGCCGGTGGCATCCGCCGTATGGACGACGCGGCGGTGGCTGTGTCCCCCCTCGCGGGTGAGGTGATAGCTGCTTGGGTCCTGCCCTTGGGTATCGCGGGTGAAGCGCACCCCCTGTCGAAGCAGCCAGTGGATTTCCCGGGGTCCGTGCTCTGCGACCAGGCGGACCACCTCGGGGTCGCACAAGGCGCCACCGACCCGGAGGGTGTCTTGGATGTGGGAATCCACCGAATCCTTGGGGTCCAGCACGGCGGAGATTCCACCTTGGGCGTAATAGGTGTTGCCCTCGAGCAGCGCGCCCTTGGAGACCACTGCGACGGCGATGTCCGAGCGCAGCTTCAAGGCAAGGCTTAAGCCCGCCGCTCCGCTGCCGAGGATCAGGACATCGTAGCGAAGGATGTTATTCATGGAGATAGATCTTACCGGAAACTCCCGCGGGCGGCAGGGTGGGCACCGATGAGTCTTTCCGACGCCGTGGCTTCACCTGTATAAATTTTTTATACGCGCTCGCCTCGGTGTCTTTCCCGATACCTTGAGGCCCGACGCCCGTTCCGGTAGATTGTCTCGAATCGATATTTCTCTTTCATAGCATTTCTGAATTTCTTCCCCGAATGCCGAGACTATCGCTGCTTCGGGGCGGTCGCCGCCCTTAGAGGCTGTCTAAAAACCAACACATTTCGTCAGGGACTATTCGTTCTGACTATGGGCGCGAGGGGTTGGTCACCCTGCGCAACGATGCCGCCTTCTGGCCGCAGGACTTCGCCACCGGTTGAGTGATCCACGACGACGTTTTCGCGCTGGCCGTGGCTACCGGCGGTCGGCTACCTGTTACCCATGGCACCTACTCTCGTAGGTGAGTGCCGGATCCTGTGGGCACCTATAAGGGGGGCCCCTGGTATAGGCGCCGCGTGAGCGTGCCGATGGGGCTGGGCCTTGCTCCGTAGGACGAACCACGAATGGACACGAAATTGATGTGGATGCGGGTCCGTTTGTGGTTTCTGATCCGGACCCTAGAACTTTCGTTTACCGGGAGCTGTCAATGCCATCGGATTTCAGGCCACTGGCCAGGGAACGCCGGGGTCATGTCTGATCGGCGCTCCGACCGGGAGTTGGTAGCCAGGGTGCAGGGAGGCGATAGGCGCGCCTTCGATCTGTTGGTGATCAAGTATCAGCAAAAGGTTGCGAGTCTTATCTCCCGTTATGTTCGCGATCCCGGCGAGATCATGGATGTTGCCCAGGAGACGTTTCTGAAGGCCTATCGGGCGCTGCCGGGGTTTCGTGGCGAGAGTGCCTTTTATACCTGGCTTTATCGCATCGCGATCAATACGGTGAAGAATCATCTGGTCGCTCAGGGGCGCCGTCCCCCCGGAGATGACGTGGAGGCGGATGTGGCCGAGCAGCTGGAAACGGGGGGGCGCCTGCGGGAGCTGGCTACGCCGGAGCATCATCTGCTGAGCATGGAGATAGCCGGGACGGTGCAAGCGGCGCTTGATGGGCTACCGGGGGACCTGCGGACGGCGCTCCTATTGCGCGAGCTCGAGGGTCTGAGCTATGAGGAAATCGCGAACGCGATGGAATGCCCCGTGGGTACCGTGCGTTCGCGCATCTTTCGCGCCCGCGAGGCGATCGACAAACGCTTGAGACCCTTGCTCAAGCCATGAGGAAAACGATGAGTGAACAGCAACGACGACACCTCTCGGCCCTCGTGGATGGTGAAATCGATCCCACATTGGTACCCCCAACCCTGTCCGCACTCGAATCGAACGAGCGCCTGATTGCGGCCTGGGAGGGCTACCATCTCATCGGTGCCGCCATGCGGTCGGAGCAGATTCGCCCTGAATACCGCCTGCTCAGGTCCCGTGTAAGCGAGCGGGTTGCCGCAGAGCCTCCCCTGCAGAGGCCAGTGGCACGCCGAGGACGGGTCCTCCGCCTCCGCCCCCTGGCCGGCGCCGCACTGGTCGCCTGCGCCGTCTCTGCCGCCGTCGTTGCCGTGCCCCGGCTCTTCAATCTCGGGCCCGCCGCCGAACCGCCTCCGAGCCGCCATACCGCTGCGTCTGCGCCGGAGCGGTTCCGGCTTGTCGCTCCTGCTCGGCGTTGGCATGTCGACGAGCCGGCCCTGGAAGGCAAGCTGGACCGGGAGAGCGGGTTGCCGCTCAAATCCGACCTGATGGGGCAGCAGACCGATCCCATCGAACAGGTCATGTTCACATCCCTGGACCTGTTGCCATCGCAGGGGACGGCGTCCACCGCCGGCCCGGTGCCGCAGCAACGGCGGTATGGACCCGAGCCTCCGGTTCCCGGCTTGCTGCCTTGGCGGTTCGATGCCCTTCCCCCCGGTTTCAGCCTGGTGATGCACAATGATTGGCGCGCTGCCGACGGGCAGCCGGTGGACCATTTCGTGCTTTCGGACGGCCTGGCATCGGTTTCCGTCTATGTCGAGGCAGGCAATCCGCAGGCGGGCCTGGAGGGCGGCACCCATATCGGTGCCGTCCATGCCGTCGGCAAACGGGTATCCGATCATCAGGTTACGGTCGTGGGCGAGGTGCCGCCCGAGACGGTGGAGGCGGTGCTTGCAGGCCTTCGACACGCCCCGGGGGGACGGCGGTGATCGAAGAGACAGGCCAAGTCATCTCGGTGCAGGGCGAGCTGGCCGAGGTGGAAAGGCAATCGCGTAGCGGTTGCGGAAGTTGTGCCGTCAAAGGTACCTGCGGCACCTCGTTGCTGGCCCGCTATTTGGGTCCCAAGCGGTTGCTGCTGCGGGCCCATAATACGATCGGGGCCAGGCCCGGCGAGCACGTGGTCATCGGGCTGCCGGAAGGCACCTTGCTGGAGGCGTCGGTCCTGGCCTATCTGGTACCCTTGGTGGCCATGATCGGCGGGGCGGTGGCGGGTGCCTTCGTCGCCGAACGTTTGGCCCCGGC
This sequence comes from Candidatus Thiosymbion oneisti, assembly GCF_004359955.1. Classification (NCBI taxonomy): domain Bacteria; kingdom Pseudomonadati; phylum Pseudomonadota; class Gammaproteobacteria; order Chromatiales; family Chromatiaceae; genus Candidatus Thiosymbion; species Candidatus Thiosymbion oneisti. The sequence goes on along the minus strand of NZ_SMSC01000007.1, from coordinate 26,775 downwards.
GTACACGCAGGTGCTGAGTGCCGTGACCGGGCTGGGGGGACTTGCCGGCGCGCTGGCCTGGCTGGTCGGATTCATCCGTGCCAAGTCCTTGGACGAGCGCTACCGGCCGCGCATCCTGCGCCGTCTTTCCATAGGTCCGGGCGCATCGCCTAGGGTTTCCCCCCGGTCCCTCTCGGCAACCGATGAGAGGGCGCCATGACTTTTCCGGCTTAGATAGCTGAGCTATCCTTCGACACGACTGAGGTAAGACCTCTAGTACCTAGTTTCGATCGATATTGCTAGTACCTAGTTTCGACCGATGTTGCAAGTTCATAGTCTCTGCTGGCTCACACACTTGGCTTACCCGCTCCAGTGTGTGGACTAGCAATATCGACCGAAACTAGGTACTAGGAGGTGTTCTCAATTAACAAACGATCTAATCCTCGCTATCTCGAACCACGGATAGACACGGATAGACACGGATTTTTCTCCATCCGTGTCGATCGGTGTTCATCCGTGGTTCTCTTTCCGATTGTTATCTGCACTGACCAACGGTCTTCACAAGCTAGATGGCCGCAACATCCCAGCGGTCCGCACCGCGGACCCGACACATAATCAGCTGGTCAGCGTAGGGTCCGCTGTGCGGACCTGCTAAATGTCTTTGATTGACATGACCAATCCCCTGCTCCGGGTCAGCGCCCTGACCACCCTCCTGGGTTCCGAGGACCGACCCGTGCGGGTAGTGGACAGCGTCGATCTGGAGCTCCGCCGGGGCGAGACCTTCGCCCTGCTCGGGGAGTCGGGTTGCGGCAAATCCATGATGGCCCTGTCCCTGATGCGGCTGCTGCCGCCCTCCGGACGCATTACCCAAGGTTCCGTATGGCTCGGGAACACCGAGTTACTGGCGTTGCCCGAGCACGCCATGCGTGGGGTAAGGGGCGGGCGCATGGGCATGATCTTCCAGGAGCCCCAGACCTCCCTCAACCCGGTGCTGACAGTGGGACGGCAGATCGCCGAAGCCGTGCACGTCCACGGTGACTCCCTCCCCCCTGGCGGGGGAGGGGCGGGGAGGGGGGGATCTGTTGCAGAGCGACTCAGTCGCCGCCGGACATCCGAGCGGGTCCTAGAACTCCTGAGCGCAGTGGGCATTCCGGACCCGGAGCGACGCAGCGGTGAGTATCCGCACCAGCTCTCCGGCGGTATGAAGCAGCGGGTCATGATCGCCATGGCCCTGGCGGGGGCCCCGGAGCTCCTGATCGCCGACGAGCCCACCACGGCCCTGGACGTCACCATCCAAGCCCAGGTCCTGCGGCTGCTCAAGGGCCTGCAGCGCGAGACCGGCATGGCGGTGCTGCTCATCACCCACGACCTCGGCGTAGTGGCCGAGACGGCGGATCGGCTCGCCGTCATGTACGCCGGTCACATCCTGGAGACGGCAACCGTCGCTGACTTCTTCGCCCGCCCAGCCCATCCCTACAGCAACCAGCTCATGGCGAGCCTACCGGCACCCGAGAAGCGCACCGGCAGCTTGGCCGTCATCCCAGGCCGGGTGCCACCCCTGGACCGGCCGTTCCAGGGCTGCCGATTCGCCGACCGCTGCCACCGGGTCATGGACCGCTGCCGGGATCAAGCGCCCGCGTGGCATACCCCATCAGTAGGGCATCAGGTGAGATGTCACCTCTGGGAAGATGGCGAGCCGACCGCGGACGCAGGTTCCAAAGCATCGGGAGCCAAGGGCGCCGTCCCCCGCGGGGAGATGGGCAAGACGGTGCTGCGGGTGGCAGACCTCAAGGTCCACTTTCCGATCCACAAGGGCGTCTTCCGCCGCGTCGTGGGTCACGTCAAGGCCGTGGACGGGGTATCCATGGACCTGTGCGCGGGTGGGACCCTGGCCCTGGTAGGTGAGTCCGGCTGCGGCAAGACCACGGTAGGCAAGGGCATATTGCGGCTCATCCCTACCACCGGCGGGACCGTGCGCTTCAACGGGACCGAGCTGACCCGGCTCGGCGGTCGGGCCATGCGCGGCTACCGCAAAGACCTACAGATCATCTTCCAAGACCCCTTCGCCGCCATGAACCCCCGGATGCTAGTGGGCGACATCGTGGGCGAGGGCCTCCAGGCCCTCCGCCTCGAGCCCAACCGGGCAAAGCGGCTGGAGCGGGTGTATTCCCTGCTGGATCGGGTCGGCATGTCCGCTGAGACTGCGGACCGCTACCCCCACGAATTCTCGGGCGGGCAGCGCCAGCGCATCTGCATCGCCCGCGCCCTGGCGGTGGAGCCCAAGGTCATCGTCTGCGATGAGCCCACCAGCGCCCTGGACGTCTCGGTCCAGGCCCAGATCCTCAATCTCCTCCGGCAGCTCCAACGCGACCTGGACTTAAGCTACCTCTTCATCACCCACAACCTCGCGGTGGTCTCCTATCTGGCCCACGCGGTAGCCGTCATGTACCTGGGCCGCATCGTCGAGCGCGGGACCGTCGCCGAGGTCCTGGACGACCCCCGTCACCCCTACACCAAGGCCCTCCTCTCCGCCGTGCCCGTGATCGACCCGGACCAGCGCCGCGAAGTTATCCGACTCGAAGGCGATATGCCTTCGCCGTCGAATCCACCTGCCGGCTGTCACTTCCATCCTCGGTGTCCAGAGGCGGGACCTGAGTGTACCCAGACCTATCCGGTGGGAACCAAACTCAGTGACACCCGAACAGTTCATTGCGTGCGGGTTGGAAATTGAACCGCTTTTCCTTTTACAAGTGTCACCCGAAAATAACAATGTTATCTTGTTTGATATCTTCCCCATCCCGAACTAAGCTTCCTTCCGACGCCGAAATCACAGAGAACTTACCATGATCGCTCCCCGCTCGGTTCTCGTCTCCCTTGTGGATACTCCTTGGTATTACTGCGTATACCACTGTGTACGCCGTGCTTGCTGTGTGGCGGGAACCCTTTCTCGGGCATGAATTTCAACCATGAGATACATACATTGTTCCCGAAATTCCCATGCCCATGCCGGGTAGGCATACACAATCGCTTAAACGCTGATGACTTATCCCTTCGATATGTTTCGGGATAAGCGAAGTTGTGTTTTGAAGGAATAAGGTAAAATAGAATGAGTAGCAAAGAAATACTTGAGCAAGCAATGGCTCTTAAACCAGAAGAACGATTTATGGTCGTTGAGACTTTGTTAAAAAGCCTTGATGAACCCGATCGCAAGATCGATGAAATATGGGCGGAAGAAGCGGAAAAAAGACTCAAAGCCTATAGAGAAGGAAGGCTTGAAGGAGTTCCCATGGAGGAGGTATTCAAGGAGGACTAATGAGGGTTATCTTTTCAAAGTATGCGAAGCTGGAATTAGAAGATGCCGCATGCTTCTATGAGCTTAAGTTTGGAGGTCTCGGCCGGAAATTCGAGGAGGAGGTGAAGAAAGCCGTGAAAAGAATTTCTGAATATCCAAAAGCATGGTCAACAGAGCGAGATGATATCCGAAAATATCTGCTTCACAAGTTTCCTTACAAGCTGCTATATTCTATTGAAGCGGATCACATATTTATCATTGCTGTCTCACATCAGCATCGAAAACCGGATTATTGGATCGATAGAGAAAGATATAACAAACCTGTTTAGGATGTGCAGTGAGCGCAGCGAATCGCATCGATCACGACCCGCTTGCACAGATCATCTTTCAGGAGGTACCTTCGCCGCCATGAACCCCCGGATGGTGGTGGGCGACATTGAGTAAAAAAGATACCCAACCTTGTTTGAGATCTTTCCCATCCCGGTCGATACCGACGTCTTCGTAGGTGCATGCCTGGGTACCGGTGCGTCCAACGAGGTCATCGTCTTATGCCTGAGGGGTGAGGCAACACCGCTCATGGGTGCCTCCCTGCTGGCCGAGTACGAGAATGTCTTGAGCCGTGACGAGTTATTCAATCGGAGCCGATTGATAAGGGCGAACGCAGTGAGTTGCTCGATATCTTCCTGTCGCGTTGCATCTGGAAAGCCGACGCGAATCTACTACGCATGGCGGCCCAATGTCCCGGACGAGGGTGACAATCAATTGTAAAACTCTGCCAGTCGCCCCGGTAGGATATGCAGGTTAAAACCGACAGATGGCCTCCCCGCCGTGCTCGATCCAGCCGTGGACCATCTTCTTGGTCGTAAAGCCGCTGGCACAGTCGCCCGCCTTGTCGATCACGATGACGCCGCCGCGGCCGGTGACCTTGCGTTGCAGGTAGGCAATGCCCGCGGTTACAGCATCCCTGGCGCCGCCGCCTTTGAACAGGATGACGTCGGAGATGGTCTTGGCGATTAGGGTGCGCATGAAGTCTTCACCATAGCCGGTAGTCGAGACGGTGCAGGTCTCGTTGTCCGCATACAGGCCGGCGCCGATGATGGGTGAGTCGCCGACTCGGCCCATGCGCTTATTGACGATTCCGCCGGTGGAGGTGGCGGCGGCGAGATTACCCTCCAGATCCCGGGCGACAGCGCCCACGGTGCCGTATTTCTGTTCCTCGCCCGCGTCCTCGACAGCGTCGTGATCCAGCATAATGCGGTGCTTCAGCCGGGCCTGGTCCAGCTGGGCTACGCGCTCGGGGGTAAGGAAGTAGTGGTCCGGCGTCCGTTTCATCCCGCAGTGTTCGGCGAAACGGAGCGCCCCTTCGCCGATGAGCATCAGGTGCTCGCTGCCGTCCATGATCAGGCGGGCGAGCTGGACCGGGTTGGCGATATTGGAGACGGCGGCCACGGCGCCCGCAGCTAGGTCGCGGCCATCCATGATGCCGGCGTCCATCTCCACATGACCATGCTCGGTGAGCACCGATCCGCACCCCGCGTTGAACAGGGGATCGTCCTCCAGCTGGGAGGCGCAGGTCTCCACTGCTTCCACGGCCCCGGCGCCGCGGGAGAGGATCTCGCGTCCATGTTCGAGGATCACCCGCAGGCTCTCCAGGTAGCGAACGGCGATTCGGTCGTCCTTGATGTTATCCAGGGCACCGGCGCCGCCGTGGATCATGAGGGAAAATGTCTTAGGCATGCTCTCTTCCAAGCAGGACCCCCTGGCCCGCGGACCGAGGCAATAAAAAAGGCACCCTGATCGGTGCCTGATTACAGCCCGAGGATCCCCATCCTTGGGTCCTTTCGAGCCAATATTTGAAGCGTGCGTTCCGAATACCTGGGGAGAAAGCCGGGATCAGGTGCCCCCAAGGGTGCCGATGACCAAGCAGCGATCAAAGACGCCGCTCGAGCTCCAGGATTAGCTGTTCCTGGATCGCCTCCGGTCCAGCAACCAGACACAGGAGCTTGCCCTTGAGGATGGGACCCCAATTGACCAGGACTACACCCTCGCCTCGGTGGGGATTGTACTCGATCCCGGCCAATTGCAGAAAAGTGAGTGAGCGGTGGCGGGTGGGAAAGACCCGCGCCACCCAGGATGCGAGTCCCAGCTTGTGGGCGATGGCGGTGGGATAGGAGGCCCCATTGAAGCGGGGATTGCATTCGATGGCCAGGTAGTCGGTGCCGATGCCTTTCCGTGTGACTGCCACATCGAAGGCAAAGGTCCCCTTCATGCCTTCCCGGTACAGCCATGCGGCCATGGGTTCCACGCATTCCCAGGGCTCGTGCGGTGCCGGAAAACGGTTGCCCTGATGGGCACAGCCGTTGAGTATCTGTTCGGTGACCGCCAGCCGTTCGAGTCCGTCTGCCGTCACCCGGTACTGGAGATTGAGAAAGCTGCTGCTTGCGACCTCCTGCTGGAGCTGGACCGGAACCCCTGGCTCGAAGCGACCAATGGCCGCGCGCAGCTCCGCAGCATCGCCGCAGCGGTAGATGCCGACTCCCGAAACGGAGACCGCGGCCTTGAGATAACAGGGATGCGGAAAGGTTTCGAGCTGCCGGTCGCTGATGTCCGGCGCCTGCGCAAAGCACAGGGTCTTGGGAACAGGCACCCCGAGTCGTTGGGCGACGGACATAAAATTGTTCTTGGAGTTTATGAAATCTACGACTCGGAACCAGGCGGCATCCGGTCGTACCCGGTGCTCGCCGGCACCGAAATAGAAGACGCATACCTCCCGCTCCGGATACCGGGACAGCACATCTTGGCCGACATCCCAGATGATCTGCTCGGTATGACTGAGCCCGATGCGCCGATAATGGTCTCGGATATAAGTCCACTGGGACTTGAGTTCCGGGTGGATCTGGAGCAGGTCCCCAGGTTCGGTCAAACCCAGGGCACGCCCGGAGTAAAGATGATTACCCGACACGCCCTCGGCGGTGCAGCCCATGATGTCATGGTTGATGATCCGCGCCGGCGCAGGTGTCGGCTCGATGAATGCCAGAGCCCCCTTCATCGTCCTGGAACCCTATATTGATTTGCGGTACGGACGATTAAGCAAGATACGTGCCATGGTGATTTGGACAGGATAGAGAGGCCACTTCCATGCTCAATCGAATCAGGATTCAGGGCTACAAATCGCTGCGCGACCTCGAGGTGCGATTGCAGCCGCTGTCCGTGTTGTTCGGTCCCAATGCCGCCGGCAAGAGTAACTTTCTCGATGTCTTGCAGCTGCTTTCCAGGGTCGTCTCGTGCCATCCCCTGAAGGACGCGTTCGAGCCGCCGTATCGGGGCAGGCCCCTGGAGTCGTTTTCTTTTCCCGAGGGCGGATTGAAGGGGCTATTGGCCAAAGAGGTGGTGTCCTTTAGCGTAGAGGTGGACTTCACGCTATCGAAAGCAGTCATCGATGCGGTCAACCGCCAAGTCCGCAAGCTGGAGCAACGCTTCGAGGCAAAGTGGGCACAGGAAGAAAAGGAGAACCGGCAGGCCCCCGTGCAAGAGCGTTTCCTGCGTTATCGCATCGAAATCGAAATGGTGCCGCGATCGGGGATCCTGCGGGTGGCCGACGAATATTTGGCCGCGCTGAACAGTGAAGGTGAGCCCTCCAACAAGTGCGAGCCCTTTTTGTCTCGCGATGACGAGGGGTTGTACTTGCGCCTTGAAGGGCAGGTCCATCCCACTCCCTATCTGGAGCTAGAGCGTTACCTCGATCACAGCATTCTGTCACTGTCGCACAACCCACCAGACTATCCGCACTTGGTCGCGGCCTGTCAGGAGATCAGCCGTTGGCGCTGCTTCTATTTCGAGCCGCGCGAACGCATGCGTGCCGCCAATCCGGTCAAAGAGGTGCGGTACATCGAGTTGATGGGGGAAGGACTGCCGGCCTACCTCAATACCTTGAAGGAATTGGAGCCGCGACAATTTACGGCGGTAGAGAAGGCCCTGAAGACCATCTTGCCGCAGATCGACGGTATCGACGTCGATGTCAACGACCTGGGCGAGGTGGAGCTGAGGCTCTGGGAGGTCGGTATCCCCATTCCCGCCCGCGTGTTGTCCGAGGGGACGCTACGGATCTTAGGAATGCTTGCCCTGGCCGGCGCCAAGGAGCCGCCGTCCCTGGTGGGCTTCGAGGAGCCGGAGAATGGTATTCATCCGCGCCGCATCCAGCTGATTGCCGAGCTGCTGAAGACCCGAGCCGGGATTGGGAATACCCAATATATCGTCACGACCCACTCCCCCATCCTGCCGGATCTGGTCCCGGACGAATCCCTGTTCATTACCCGAAGAACGGATGCGGGGACCAGTATCGAGCCCTTCTCGACCTGGGGTCCCCTGGGGCGCAAAGACGACATCGACCAAGCCTTGATGGACCAAGGCGAAGATTACGGTGAGGGGACCCTCTCCGTTTCCGAGCGTCTGCTGCGGGGGGACTTCGATGGTTAAGACCATCGCGGCCTTCGGCGAGGACTTCGCGCACCAGGAGGTGATTGGGGCCCTCATCGAGTGGGTTGCCACGGAGCAGGATATGGAGGTTCGTATGGACTGGAGAAATGTGCGGCACGGTTATGGGCAGGTCGTGCGCGAGCTGAAGGAATACCTCCGTGATCTCAAACGCCAGGGTAACCTACCGGACCTGCTGGTGGTCGGTACCGATGCCAATTGCAGGGGGTTGTCAGAGCGTACACGGCAAATCCCGGTGGCCGAGAGCCCAGTTCCGGCCGTACTCGCAATCCCCGACCCCTATATCGAGCGCTGGCTCCTGCTGGACGGGGCCGCGTTCAAAGCGGCGCTCGGCCATGGCTGCCGGGCGCCGGACCGAAAATGCGCCCGTGATCGGTACAAACAAGCGCTCATCAATGCTATTTTGGAAGCCGACATCACTCCCAGCCTGGGGGGCATCGAGTTCGCGGAATACATTATCCAGGCAATGGACCTCGACCGCGCGGCAAGCGCGGATCCTTCGTTGCGGCGTTTTCTCGACAGTCTTTGCAGTGCCCTGCGGAGCCGAGGCCAATGACTGACAAGCGTCTCATCGAAGTTACTTTTTGGGAGCCCAGGAGCTGTGACACCTAATTCATATGTTGTGCTGATATGCCGAAAAGATACGCAAGTCGGGAATTGATCGGATTAGCAAAACAGGGTTACGGCGCACCCGAATTCCGTAGCCTGACCGAACACACTGAAGCGCGCGCCTAACCCGACCTACAAGACTTAGCTTAATGGCATTTCCTTATAATACCATCCTGTAAGACCTGCCGCGCTCACCGCATCCTACGTGCCAGGGCTACCGAATAATAAACTCTAACCTCCGGGCTTGTCTCTTAATGGTACAGGATTAACAGGATATTATAATTGTTATTTAAGAAAAATAATCCTGTTAATCCTGAACATCGTGTTAATCCTGTCCTATTAGCGGTTGGCACGACGATTGCGTCAACAGCCCCGAGTCACCCTTGCACGGCCGCCGGCTTTTTGTTTCTATTCCCATGACCAACCGGATCCGGCAGCTTCCCGCGCAGCTCGTCAATCAGATTGCGGCGGGAGAGGTCGTGGAACGGCCGGCCTCGGTGGCCAAGGAGCTGATCGAGAACAGCCTGGATGCCGGTGCGGACCGGATCGAGATCGACGTCGAGCGGGGCGGTATCAAGCTGCTGCGGGTCCGGGACAACGGCGAGGGAATTGCCCGGGAAGATTTGGCCCTGGCGCTCTGCCGCCATGCCACCAGTAAGATCGCCGAAGTCGCGGACCTCCAGTCCATCGCCACCCTGGGGTTCCGGGGCGAGGCCCTGCCGAGCATCGCGTCCGTATCCCGTCTGGAGCTCAGCTCACGGCACCGGGACGCGGATCAGGCCTGGTGTGTCCGCGGCGATGGCAGCGACCAGCCGGGTGAGCCGGTACCGGCGTCCCATCCGGTGGGGACGACGGTCCAGGTGCGGGATCTCTTCTACAATACGCCTGCCCGGCGCAAGTTCCTGCGCACGGACAAGACCGAGCTCTCCCACTTGGAGCAGCTGGTGCGTCGGGTGGCGCTGGCACGCTGCGATGTGCGCTTCCGGCTCACCCACAACGGGCGGCTCCTGTTCGACCTGGCGCCCGTCGCCGGGGAGGGAGGAACGGCGGGGAACCGCCTGCAGGAGCTGGTGGGTGCCGGTTTTCCGGAGCATGCCCTGACCCTGGACCAGACGGCGGTGGGGATGCGCCTGCACGGGTGGGTCGCGAGCCCCGGCTTCTCCCGCAGCCAGTCGGATCTCCAGTTTTTCTATGTGAACGGACGTATGGTCAGGGACAAGCTGGTAGCGCACGCCGTGCGCCTGGCCTACCAGGACGTGCTGCACCAGGGCCGCCAGCCGGCCTATGTGTTGTATCTGGAGCTGCCGCCGGTGCTGGTGGACATCAATGTCCACCCCGCCAAGCACGAGGTCCGTTTTCGCGAGGGACGGCAGATCCATGATTTCATCTTCCGGGCCCTCCACCGCCGCCTCGCGGAGGGCAGAGCTCAGGCAGGGCCTGCACCCGTCGAGGGCCCGCCGCCGGCGACTGGCATGCCTGACCTGGGATCGGCGCGGTCCATGCCGGAAGATCCCGGACCCCGACAGCGACCCATGCCCCTGCGGGTAGCTGAGGGCCCGGACCGGTATCGCTCCGACTTCGAGTCCCAACGACCCGGGTCCAGCCGGGATGCGGATACCGGCCAAGAGAACGGAGCGGACACCGGGTTGCCGCCGCTAGGTTATGCCATCGCTCAGCTGCAGGGCGTCTACATCCTGGCCCAGACCGCGGATGGGTTGGTGATTGTCGATATGCATGCGGCCCATGAGCGCATCGGTTATGAGCGCCTCAAGCGGTCCTGGGAGGAGGGTGCGATCCGCGGCCAGCCCTTGTTGGTCCCGGTCATGGTCCAGGTCGCTCCCTGGGAGGCGGATCTGGCCGAGTCCAATCTGGAGCTATTCCGGCGTCTCGGTGTGGGGTTGGACCGGATGGGTGAGGGCAGCCTGGTGGTACGCGAGATTCCGGCCCTACTCCAAGGGGCAGATGCGGAGCGGTTGCTGCGGGATCTGCTCTCGGACTTTGCCGTGCATGGGCGCAGCGAACGCATTCGCGAGGAGATCAACGGGGTGCTCGCCACCCTGGCCTGCCACCGCTCGGTGCGCGCCAATCGCCGGCTCGAGCCGGAGGAGATGAATGCCCTGTTGCGCGACCTCGAGCGCACGGAGCGTGCCGACCAGTGCAACCACGGACGCCCGACCTGGATCAAGCTCTCCGGGCCGGAGCTGGATCGCCTGTTTCTGCGCGGTCGTTGAGGGCCTACGGGCCGTATATCGCCAAGCCTCAGCGGACCCCCGCCGCGCGCTACCACCGAACCCACTGCCACTCTCACCGGGGCAGCCGGCAGCACTTCAGTCCCGAAAACTTTCCGCAAACTCCCAATATCGTTTGCGGTCAACGCCTTCATCACGGCACCAGACGCCGCCGTCTGCGACCTGGTCGACAGCCACGAGCTGACCTCGGTCGATAATGATACCTTGAGCTTTCTCAGCGCACACAATGCTCGGGTCCAGTCCGAATGAATTGCGCGTCTCCTCGTTCAGAGATGTTCCAATGACAGCAAATATGCGATCTACAGAAAACTCTGGGAAACTTTCAATAAGAAGCATCCCCTCCATGCGCTGAAAATAACACGGTAAGCCCACATCGAGCTCAAGTAAATAGTTGTCCGGCAGAACCTTCAGAACACATTTATCGCCTGCTTCGGCCAGCAGAAGACGCTGGTCTGCGATCATTACCTCGTCCAGTGGGCTATCGGCACTCCATAGAGGGTACAGGCTACCTGTAAACCATAAGAGACAAAATGATCCGATTATGGAAGCTCCCAGAACCAGACCTCTTTTCCCCGTGCGAACCATGATCTATCTCCACCTTTAAGATGCGAACCGTTCCAGACGTCGATGTGATCGCCGGCACCCCATCCGTCCTTGATGAAAACCACTCCTTTTTTCTTTACGAAATCTTTGTAGGTCACCTTTTTATAGACACTATGGGTACCGAACAGCACTGACTGACGGACCATCCAGTTTGCCAACTCTTCGGCGCGCAAAATATGTCTCGGTTCATGTTTTAGACCCGGATAGCACCACAGACCATTGAATGACTTTAGATTGACGCCCGCACGCCGGAGTGCTTCACCCATTCTTACCGCGCACTGGTCTTTGAACAGCTTGGTATCGCAGGATCGATTAGGATAAGGATGGCTACCCCAAAGTTTCCAAAAGGTAACAGTTGCCATTTATCTCTCCAAAAACTTGTTTCCAAAGGTATCTCTCTGATCTTAGCATAGGGTACCTTGGAAAATACGATTTTGGCGCTCGTTCCCACGCTCCAGTGCCTGCCTGTGCGTCCCTGCACGCAGAACAGGTGGGAACGCTGTCTTGTCCGCTCCCGCGGATTCAACTCCTCTGTACTGATCGGCATTGGCTGTTAGCCGACCGAGGCGCTTAATCGACGCTGGAGCGTCGGGATCTGCTCCCACGCTGGAGCGTGGGGAGCCAGCCGAACTAGCCCGTAGGTTGGGTCAGGCCAGGGATGGCCGCCACCCCACGGAGGTGGCTAGCATACGGCGGATGGCGCAAGCTTATCCGCCCTACGCGGGCTACAGACTAAATGTCGACATACCCTGGTAACCCTCCGCTGGTCGTCGCACTCATGGGTCCTACGGCCTCGGGCAAGACGGACCTGGCAGTGGCGCTGGCCGCGCGCCTGCCCTGTGACATCATCAGCGTGGATTCGGCACAGATCTACAAGGGCATGGACATAGGTACGGCAAAGCCCGGCCCCGAGGTTTTGAAAAAGGCCCCCCACCGGCTGTTGGACATCTGCGACCCGAGCGAATCCTACTCGGCCGCCCGCTTTTGTACGGACGCCGAGCGCGAGCTGGCACAGATCGTGGCCGCGGGCAGGATTCCCCTCCTGGTGGGCGGTACCATGCTCTATTTCCACGCCCTACAGCAGGGCCTATCGCGTCTTCCGGAGGCGGATGGCGCGGTGCGCGCCCGGCTCGCCGCCGAGGCAAGCGCGGAGGGTTGGGCGGCGCTTCACCAGCGCCTCGCGGCGGTCGATCCGGCAGCGGCGCGGCGCATCCATCCCAATGACCCCCAACGCATTCAGCGCGCGCTCGAGGTCTATGAGCTGACCGGTCACCCCTTGAGTCAGTTGACGGGGAGGCATCGCCGCCGGGTGCTACCTTATCGCTTCCTGAAGCTGGCTCGTGCGCCCGCGGAGCGGGCTATCCTGCACCAGCGTATCGAGCGGCGGTTCCTGAACATGCTCGAGCTTGGGTTCGAGGCGGAAGTGCACGCCCTGTGGGCGCGGGGGGATCTGACTTTGGAGCTGCCGTCCATGCGCTGCGTGGGCTATCGGCAAATGTTGAAATACTTATTTAGTGAGTATACCTTTAGGGATATGGTGCAGCGCAGCATTAGCGCTACGCGGCAGCTCGCGAAACGCCAGCTTACCTGGTTGCGATCCGAGTCCGATGTCCATTGGATCTGTGATCGCTCCGATCAGGGTGAGCCAGTCGATCAGGCATTGCGCCTGATAAGGGTGGAAATCAGGTAGCTGCTTCGGATTGGCCGTTCAGGTACCGCTACAACAAAAAGGAGATGAAGCCATGTCGAAGGGGCAGAATCTGCAGGACCCGTTCCTCAACGCCTTGCGTAAGGAGCGAGTCCCCGTGTCCATCTTTCTGGTGAATGGAATCAAGCTCCAGGGGCAGGTCGAGTCGTTTGATCAGTTTGCCATCTTGCTGAAAAACAACGTAACCCAGATGATCTACAAACATGCCATCTCCACCGTCGTTCCTTCGCGCAACGTCAAGCTGCCGCCGGTTTCGCTCGAAGGCCAACCGGCGCCCGACAAGGGGTAGTACACTAGTACCGAAGCACCGATAGCATGGGAATCACTTGTTTGCCGCAAATGAACGCCAATGAACGCCAAATCGGTCGCAAAGGATCACATGATCTTTTCTGTCCAGGGATGACGCAGCTTCTCAAGCAGCTATTTGGTTAAAATGGATCCCAGTGTCCAGCGTCGTGTTGGGTTACGGCGCGTTCAAGACCGTGCCCTCCGCGGCGTTTCCCCACGCGCCTAACCCAACCTACACGCGAGACAAGGTCCGCGCGGGCCGATAGCATGGCGGGCGATCCAGGGGTAGGTTGCGTTAAGAAGTCGGCACCGGCGCCACCATAGATCAGCGAGCCTTTATGCGTCGTAACGCAACACGTCCGGTCCCCCAAGCAGCGCCGAATCATTCAGGGTTGCTGAGCGACCATGTTTGAGCGCCCCGCTACCGGTGAGCGGGCGGTGCTCGTGCACGTGGATATCGGCACTACCGGTGACCCCGAAGCGCACGTGGAGTTTCGCCTGCTCGCGGAAGCGGCGGGGGCACAGGTTGCGGGTTGCGTAGGCGGTTTCCGCCAGGCGCCCGATCCACGTCTGTTCATCGGCCCCGGCAAGGCGGACGAGCTCAAGGCGCTGATCGAAGCCCAGGGGGCGGAGCTGGTGATCTTCGAGCATGGGCTCTCCCCCGCACAGGAGCGCAATCTGGAGCGTCACCTCCGGTGCCGGGTAGTGGATCGGACCGGGCTCATCCTGGATATCTTTGCGCAGCGTGCGCGTTCCTTCGAGGGTAAGCTGCAGGTGGAGCTGGCGCAGCTGCGTCATCTCTCGACGCGCCTGGTGCGTGGGTGGACCCATCTGGAGCGCCAGAAAGGCGGTATCGGTCTGCGCGGACCGGGCGAGACCCAGCTGGAGTCGGATCGCCGCCTGATCGGCAAGCGCATCGCCCAGCTCACCAAGCGGCTGGAGCGTATCGTCTCCCAACGTGCCCAGGGCCGCCGGGCGCGGGATCGGGCCGCCCTGGCGACGGTCTCGCTGGTCGGTTACACCAACGCCGGAAAATCGACCCTCTTCAACCGGCTGACCCGGTCCGCCGTCCATGAGGCCGACCAGCTGTTCGCGACCCTGGATCCGACCCTGCGCCGGTTGTCCCTGCCGCATGGGGCGACGCTGATCCTCGCCGATACGGTCGGCTTCATCAACCGTCTCCCGCACGCGCTGGTGGCGGCCTTTCGTTCCACCCTGGAAGAGACGCGGACCGCGGATCTGTTGCTCCATATCGTGGATGCCTCCGGTGCGCGCCGGGCCGGCTGCATCCTGGACGTACAGGAGGTACTGTCGGAGATCGGGGCGGGTGACATACCGCAAATCCAGGTCTTCAACAAGATCGATCAGCTGCCCGACACCGAACCGCGCTTGGAACGAGATGCCCAAGGACGGGTAGGGCGGGTTTGGATCTCGGCCCGCAGCGGGGCCGGGATCGATCTGTTGCTCGCTGCCTTGCGCGAGCACTTCCATGAGGAGCACCTCCACCAGTGGATCATCCTTGGTCCCGAAGAGGGGGCGTTGCGGGCCTGGTTCTTCACCCACGCCCAGGTTCTCTCGGACCAGGCGACGGATCAGGGTGGCTGGGAGCTGGAGGTGATGGTCCCCAGGATCGCGCTCGACCGTTTGCTGAGCAAGGACGAGTCCCTGTCAGAGCGGCTGGTGGGCGAGCGCACGGAGCTTGCGGTTACCAGCGGGTGACGAGTTCCTGGGGCAGGGTGGCAATCCTGAATGAGTTGGCGCTGTTTGGAGGGAAAAGATCCCTCCGGCGTCGGGGCCAGTTTGACGTGTTGCGTTCGACGCCCAAAGGTTCGTTCATCTATGATGGCGTCAGTGCCGGCGTCTTAACGCAACCTACACCTATATTACCGCCCATGCTGCCTGCCCGCGCGGACCTCGCTTGGGGTGTAGGATGCGGTGAGCGCGGAAGATCTTTCAGGATAGCACTGCCGGGCGGCGCGAACCGCATCAATAAATGGGCCCGTGCCCAACACCCGGGTTGGGCACGCCCAGCGTCCACAGATGCGGTTCGCGGCCTGTCTGCCCCGTCCCTGGAGCGGTCGGTAAGCAGTGAGCCGCATCATTGAAGGAATCTGTTGGCCCGCGCAGACCTCGCGTTGGGTGTAGGTTGCGTTAGCCGCGCGCGAAAACGCTTGGGGGGGCACGGCGGGGAACGCGGCGTAACGCAACCCGATGCGAGGATCCGTTTTAACCAAACAGCTTCTAAATCTAAAATGGGTATACAATGGTCCCCCTGATGATGGCCCGACGGTAGCAGCTTGACGACCGAGCGGCCGGTACACTTTCAAAGATAGTTGGAGCGCTTATGGCCTGGAATGAACCGGGTGGTGGGAACAAAGACCCGTGGAGTGGGAAGGGTCCGGATCAGGGACCACCGGATCTGGATGAAGTGGTGCGTAAGCTTCAAGAACGCCTCGGCGGGCTATTCGGAGGGCAGGGCCGGCGTGGATCGGGCAAGTCCGATGGCGGTGGCGGCTCACCGGGAGCGGGGGGCGGTATCAGCGGTAATGCCGTCATGCTTGGGGCAGCGGTCTTGTTCGTTGTCTGGCTGGCATCAGGCATCTACATCGTGGGGCCCGCGGAGCGCGGCGTCGTGCTGCGTTTCGGTGCCTATACCAAGATCACCGACCCCGGACCCCACTGGCGGATTCCGTATCCGATCGATGAGGTGCGCAAGGTCAATGTGGACGAGATTTCCTCTTTTACCCACAAGGCCGCCATGCTCACCAAGGACGAGAACATCGTCGACGTGGAGCTCACCGTCCAGTCCCGCATCCAGGATGCGGCGGACTACCTCTTCCAGGATCAGTCCCCGAAAAAGACCTTGCGCGACGCCACCGAGACGGTGGTGCGCAAGACCATCGGCGGCAGCCGCCTGGACTTCATCTTGACCGAAGGGCGCAGCGCCGTCGCCACGACCATCCGTGAGCGTGCTCAGAGCCTGATCAACCAGTACAAGACCGGCTTGGAGATCACCTCGGTGAACATGCAGCCGGCCAAGCCGCCGGAGCAGGTCAAGGAGGCCTTTGACGATGCCATCAAGGCGCGGGAGGACAAGGAACGCCTGGAGAACAAGGCCGAGGCCTACGCCAACGAGATCCTACCCCAGGCCCGCGGCGAGGCCGCGCGCGTGCAGGCGGATGCCAAGGCCTATCGAGACAAGGTGGTAGCCGGTGCCGAGGGTGAGACCGCGCGCTTTCTTGCCCTCCTGGACGAGTACGAGAAGGCACCTCAGGTAACCCGCGAGCGTCTGTATCTGGAGACCATGGAGCAGGTCCTCGGCGGGTCCAACAAGGTCCTCCTGGACGTCGAGGAGGGAAACAGCCTCATGTATCTGCCCCTCGACCAGCTGATCAATGCGGGTAGCCGCCAAGGCCAGTCGGGAAAACAGCAAAGTCCCATTTCAGCGGCTGCTCAGGAGCCGGAGTCGGCACCCCAGCGTAAGGTAATTCGCGAACGGAGGTCTCGGCGATGAATCGAGTCAAGATGCTGGCGCCCATCGGGCTGATCCTGGCTGCCCTGGTGATCTATGCCGCGACCTTCACCGTCAATCAGTGGGAGGTGGCCATCAAGCTCCGCCTCGGTGAGATCGTCGACAGCGAATACGCACCTGGGCTACATTTTATGGTCCCGGTGCTGAACAACATCAAGAAGTTCGACGGCCGCATCCAGACCCTGGATTCCCGGCCCGAGCGATTCCTGACGGTAGAGAAGAAGGACGTGATCGTCGACTCCTTCGCCAAGTGGCGCATCACCAACCCGGGGCAGTTCTTCCGCTCTACCGGTGGTGACAGCGGGCGCACCGCCAGGCTGCTCTCCGAGCGTGTCAATACGGCACTGCGTGACGAGTTCGGTAAGCGCACCATTCAAGAGGTGGTCTCGGATGATCGTCTGGAGCTGATGCAGATCCTGACCAAGAAGGTGGATACCGACGCCGCCGAGCTCGGGATCGAAGTAGTGGACGTCCGAGTCAAGAAGATCGATCTGCCGCCCGAGGTCAGCGAGTCGGTCTATCAACGCATGCGCGCCGAGCGCGAACGGGTGGCCCGGGACTTGCGCGCCAAGGGCGCGGAGGCCGCCGAGCGCATTCGTGCCGATGCCGACCGGCAGCGGACCGTGATCCTGGCCGAGGCCTACAAGGAATCCGAGCAGCTACGGGGTGAGGGCGATGCCAAGGCCACGGAGATCTATGCCAATGCCTTCAACCAAAATCAGGACTTCTTCAGTTTCCACCGCAGCCTCAATGCCTACCGCAATACATTCGGACGGGGCGGGGATGTGATGGTCCTGCAGCCGGAGTCGGATTTCTTCCGTTATTTCAAGGAGAAGGTCCCAGCCGGCATCGGTATTTCACCGGCCTCGGGCACGCACCCCGCTTCCGAGTCTCAGCCGGCGGAAGAATCTGCGTTGCAGCCGCAGACCGCCGTCCCGATGCCTGAACTAGGGCAAGTCTCCACGCCGGCGCCGATTGCCATGACACCACCGGCGCGTGAGCGTCAGCTACTGCCACCGGCGACGGCTGTTGCACCTGGAGCTGCGTCTAGGGTTACCCCCACGACTTTCTCCGAATAGCTCGCACTCCGCACGAATATCGGCGTTCAGGGCCCTGCGGTATGCTTGGAGTCGGATCCTAAAGGATGTGGCACGATCTGCTCGTCGCCTTTGCATTGCTGTTGGTACTCGAAGGTGTCTGGCCCTTCCTGAGCCCGGATAGTCTGCGGCGCACCTTACTTCTGATGACCGAGCAGGATAGCCGTTCATTGCGGGTTACCGGTCTGGTGAGCATGGTGGTGGGCGTCGTACTCTTGTATGTGGTGAATTAAGGCGATTTCTGTCAAATGAAATACCGTCTCGTCCGTCTGCTGGGTTGCGGCAACAGTTACGGAGTCCACTATGCACCGGTTGCCGCGCCTGGCAGACGAACGATGATCTTGTGCAATTCGGGGCACAATTCGGTATTCCAATTTTCGCCAATCGCCTAAGGGCCAGAGCATGCGGGAGGAACGCTGGCTGTTACCCGCCGGGATCGAGGAGATCCTGCCGCCGCGGGCGCAAGTAATGGAGTGTTTGCGCCGCGAGTTGCTGGATCTTTACCGAAGTTGGGGTTACGAATTCGTTATCCCGCCGTTCGTCGACTATCTTGACTCCCTGCTCACGGGTACCGGCCAGGATCTGGACCTCAAGACCTTCAAGTTTACCGATCAGCTGAGCGGCAGGATGCTCGGCGCGCGTGCCGACATGACACCGCAGGTAGCGCGTATCGATGCCCATCATCTGTGCAGTGACGTGCCGACTCGGCTCTGTTACCTGGGCACCGTGTTGCACACGCGGGCGGACGGTTTCGCCGATACCCGCAGTCCGATGCAGATCGGGGCGGAGATCTATGGTCATTCGGGCGTCGAGAGTGATGTGGAGATCCTGCGCCTGGCCCTGCTAACACTGGAAACGGTGGGCATCGAAGGTCTCTATCTGGATCTGGGCCATGTCGGCATCTTCCGCGGGCTCGCCCGCCAGGCGGGGCTCGATGGGCACCAGGAGATGGCCCTATTCGAGGCCCTGCAGCGCAAAGCCGTGCCCGAGGTCGAGGCCTTGATCGACGCGTACCGATTGGATGACATACAGGCGCGAATGATGCTGGCCCTGGCGGCGCTCAACGGCGACGATGCCCTGGATCAGGCAGCAACCGAGTTGGCGGCTGCCGATCCGCCGGTGCGAGCCGCCATCGATCATTTGCGACGCGTGGCCGAGGAGACGCACAAATGGCTGCCGGACGTGCCGGTGCACTTCGATCTGGCAGAGCTACGGGGCTACCATTACAAGACGGGCGTGGTGTTCGCCGCCTTCGTGCCCGGCTGGGGCCAGGAGATCGCGCGTGGCGGGCGTTACGACGACATCGGCCGAGTGTTCGGGCGGTCCCGTCCCGCCGTTGGGTTCAGCACCGATCTCAACTGCCTGCTGCGCTTAGGTACCGGTATCGACGAGCGTTACCAACGACCCCAAAGGGTATTTGCGCCCTGGTCATCGGATCCGGACCTACAGCGGGAGATCGAGCGTCTGCGCCGGGAGGGACGACAGGTGGTCACGGAACTGCCGGGGCAGGCTAAAGGCGCACGGGAGCTGGGGTGTGAAGCGCGCCTGGAGCGTGCAGACACAGGCTGGGTGGTGGTCGTGGCCTAGGATCTTTGACGGACCCGCATCTTTGGCAAATGAGTCGAGTTTGTGCGCCGCGCAAAAAACTCACGTCTCGTCGGTCTGAGGCAAAGCCTCGCTAGTGCAGCATAGTAAAAATACGGAGACCATTTCT
This sequence comes from Candidatus Thiosymbion oneisti, assembly GCF_004359955.1. Lineage (NCBI taxonomy): Bacteria > Pseudomonadati > Pseudomonadota > Gammaproteobacteria > Chromatiales > Chromatiaceae > Candidatus Thiosymbion > Candidatus Thiosymbion oneisti. Next base: position 7,210 of record NZ_SMSC01000007.1, on the reverse strand, counting down.
TGCATTAGAACCACGGATGGACACAGATAAACACGGATTGTGATCTGTGTTTATCCGTGGTTCTTCGGTGCGGTTCGTTCTGGTACAAATCCAATTAACAAATGGCATTAGGATTTCTACTACGCTGCACTAGATCGTGTTGACATTTAGCCCATCGACATTTGATGGGCACTATTTTTCAATGTGATCTGATGTCTTACCAGCGAATCGACCCATTTCCCGAGGATGCCGCGACCTTCGGGTCATCCGAGCTCGATGCGCTCGGGAGGGTCTGGCGCGAAAAGAAAGAAGCATTACAGGGAACCGGTGTCTTTCAAGATTTCTTAACCAAGCTCCAGCGTGAATGGGCGATCGAAACCGGAATCATCGAACGCCTATACACCTGGGATCGAGGTGTCACGGAGGTCCTGATCGAGCAAGGGATAGACGCTAGCCTGATTGCCCACCGAGGCGGTGTCCGGCGTAATGAAGCGGATCACGTCAAAGCTCTGATCGACGATCAACTCTCTGTTATCGAAGGGCTCTTTTCCTATGTAAAAGGGGAGCAACCATTAACCGAACATTTCATACGGGGGTTACAGGCACAATTCACGAGCCACCAGGATTCTACTGAAGCCTTGACCACAGGTAGGGATGTGGTAAGGGTTCCGCTCGAAAAGGGGATCTATAAGACACTTCCCAATAACCCGAGGCGGCCGGATGGTGAGATTCACGAGTATTGCCCACCGGAATTCACCCAAGAAGAAATGCAGAGCCTTATTCAGTGGTATCGCGAAAGCGAAAGTAGGTTGCCCGTCGAAGTCAAGGCGGCCTGGTTACATCATAGATTCGTCCAAATTCATCCGTTCCAGGATGGCAATGGCCGAGTAGCACGTGCCCTGGTCTCGTTGGTTTTCTTGAGAGAGGGTCTGTTTCCGCTGGTTATCCGCGATGCCGACCGGCAAGCGTATATCGGTGCGCTCGAAGACGCGGATCAGGGGGACTTAAAACCACTGGTTGCAATGTTTGCGAGACGACAAAAAGAGTCGATACTACAGGCCCTCGGCTTGGAACAGCAAGTCCAACAGAATAGGTATGCCGATCAGATCATCGGTTCTGCGTTGGAAGTTCTGAAAGATCAGCAGACAACGGCTCGCAAGCGAGTAGGGCGTGTTTACGATTACGCGGACGAGTTGGTCACCATAGCGGATGCAAGAATGAGGGAATTGGCAGAATCCTTGGATAGCCAACTGCGCAAACTGACGCCCCCGGATCGAGACACCTATCAGGCCTATTCGGATTCGGCGCGCAACGACTCGCCGAAAAAACACTACTTCTATAATCAGATCCTAGAGGTTGCGCAGAAATTCCACTATTTTGCCAACCTCGAACGATACCGTGCCTGGATTCGGCTATCCATCAAAACCCAAGAGCATTTTGAATTCATTGTGAGCATTCATGGCTACGGACACAATGATACCGGCATCATGGTCGCATCCGCGCTCACGGATCGGCGCGTCGAGAAAGAAGAGGGAGGCACCGAACCTGTCCAGGTACAACCGGCGTCGGTGGACCTGTTTCAATTCAATTATGCCGAATCGCCGGACGACACAAGGCAGCGTTTTTGCGACTGGCTCGAGAGCACCTTGGCAATAGCCCTGAGTGAATGGAAGCGGCTTATATCGGCCTGATACTTTCTGCCGGCTCCCACGCTCCAGATAGGGATGTTGGGTACGCCCGCTGTCCGTGGTGGGCTTTGCCCAACCTATATAGCCTCGATTGACGTAGGGTCCGCTGTGCGGACCTTCCCATATGTCAACCGCTGATGGCGAGCCGATTGCGAGCGATTTGCGTCTATTTACGTTCATTTGCGGCAAAAAGAATTTCCATGAAGATTGTTTCCGGATTTACCCAGGGGTACCAATACCCCATTTCGGCATCTTTCGGGTGGTATTGATCATGGGAAAAAACCTGGTCGTGATCGGGACCCAGTGGGGTGACGAGGGCAAGGGCAAGGTCGTGGATCTGCTGACGGATCGGGCAGCGGCCGTGGTCCGCTTCCAAGGCGGACACAATGCAGGGCACACGCTCGTTATCGATGGGAAGCAGACCATCCTGCACCTGATCCCCTCCGGGGTCCTGCGCGAGGACGTGCAATGTATCATCGGCAACGGCGTGGTGCTGTCGCCGGGGGCCTTGCTGGAGGAGCTGCGCATGCTCGAACGGAGCGGCGTAGCGGCGCGCCGGCGGCTGCATATCAGTCCCGCCTGTCCCCTGATTTTGTCCTACCACATCGCCCTGGATCAGGCGCGGGAACGCGCCCGCGGCAAGCAGGCCATCGGGACCACCGGTCGCGGTATCGGGCCGGCTTACGAGGACAAGGTATCGCGGCGGGGCCTGCGTATCGGGGATCTGCTCGATACCAAAGGCTTTGCCGAGAAGCTGCGCGAGGTCATGGACTACCATAACTTCGTCCTGGTGCATTACTTCAAGACCGAGGCGGTCGATTATCGGGGCGTCCTGGATGCGGCCCTCACTCAGGCGGAAGCGATCGCCCCCCTGATCGAGGACGTTCCAGGCCTGCTCCAGGCCCTCGGTCGAGCGGGCAAAAACCTATTGTTCGAGGGGGCTCAGGGTGCCCTGCTCGACATCGATCACGGCACCTATCCCTTCGTGACCTCATCCACCACCACCGCCGGCGGGGCGGCCAGCGGCAGCGGTATGGGGCCGCGGAACCTGGACTATGTCCTCGGCATCGTAAAGGCCTATACGACCCGGGTCGGCGCCGGTCCCTTCCCCACCGAGCTGTTCGATGCGGACGGGGCCCATCTGGGCGAGGCCGGCCGGGAATTCGGCGCCACCACCGGACGCAAGCGCCGCTGCGGTTGGCTCGACATGGTAGCCCTTAGACGTTCACTCGACATCAACAGTGTGAGCGGTATCTGCATCACCAAGCTGGATGTCCTTGACGGCCTGCGGACGATCAAGATCTGCACCGACTACGAGCTGGACGGCCAGCGGCTGAACGCACCACCGACCACCGCGGACGCCCTGAGCCGATGCCGACCACACTATTTGGAGCTCCCCGGTTGGGAGACATCGACCCTGGGCGCCAGGTCCTACGATGCACTGCCACAGAACGCCTGCAGCTATCTGGCTAAGATCGAGGCGCTTTCGGGTCTGCCCATCGATCTCATCTCCACCGGACCGGACCGCGCGGATATCATCATCAAGCGGCATCCCTTCGATGCCTGAGTCGAGACGCGGCCAGGTTACCGGAGTCTAAGTAAACCTGTGTACAAAATTTGGGGTAGTGGCTGAAGTATCCCCACAAATCAGCCTCTGGCTCCCACGCGAGACTGTGAAGAATTCGTTTTTCCCGGAAGTGGTGGGATGGAAGCCACCATATTTCATCACTAAATTCTGTCTCATATAGGTTTAAAGTATTTTCGGCCTAAAGTAGGATAATTATGTTGTGCTGTCCGCGAGCCGAAGTCCATTATGCTGCGATGCCAGCTGAGGTCGTCTGAACCGCTCCAGCGTCATGAAACCTTGGCCGCTGGAGCGGCCACAACGGCATTCCCACGCTGGAGCGTGGGAACGAGCCAAATGGATCCGAGCGTCGGGTTGCGTTACGCCGCGTTCGGCGCCGTGCCGGTCCGGGCGCGGTCCTGGGTTATTTGGCGTTGATTGTTGGCGATGCATCCGTCTCCAACACCGGCTTTGCGGCCAGGGGAAAGCGCCGTCGCCGCGGCGCGCGTAGCACTCAGAGCCCGGATTCCCGGCCAACGCGGTTGCTATTCCCCGTCGCTGAGGTTCGATTCGGTCGCGCCGCTTTGCCGGCGCACTCCAAAGCAGTCCGGAATCCATAAAGAGCCACTCAGGATTGCTGTGCGACCTAATCATTCAAACTCCCACTGTTTTTGCCATCCCTGGTACTAGATTCCGGCAATCCCTGCCGGAATTTAGAACACCACCAAACTGCCATGCCTTCGTCACCGACCGATCCGACTCCAGCGCCGGCTCAGGATGCACCCCAGCTCTTCATCAGCTACAACTCCCGCGATCATGACCAGGTGGCGGCCGTGCGCGAGCAGTTGCGTGCCCGCGGCATCTCCAGCTTTCTCGACCGTGAGCATCTGATCAAGGGCCTGCCCTGGCCCGAGGCACTGGAGCGGGCCTTGACCCAGGCCGCGGCGGTGGCGGTCTTCCTGGGGCCGCACGGGCTCGGCGATTGGCAGCGGCGGGAGATGGGCTTCGCCCTGGATCGCCAGGCCCGGGAGGAGGGGACCGGCGGGGCCTTTCCCGTCATCCCCGTCCTGCTCCCCGGCGCCGATCCGACCGTCGGATTCCTGTTTCTCAACACCTGGGTCGATCTGCGCCGGGAGCTTTTAGATCCCCAGGAGCTCGCCGGCATCGTCCGCGCCATCCGCGGCGAAGGGATTGGACGCCAACCGAGCGCAGCTCGCGTCGATGTCTGCCCCTATCGCGGCTTAGAGATCTTCCGCGAGCAGGACGCCGCCTTTTACTATGGCCGAGAGGCATTTACGGAGCGGCTGGTCGAGGCCGTGCTCAGCCGCAATCTGGTCGCCGTGGTCGGTCCCTCGGGCAGCGGCAAATCCTCTCTGGTCCAGGCCGGTCTGTTACCCAAGTTGCGCCGGCAAAGGCCGCCGAATCCGACCTGGGACGCGGCCACCTTCACCCCCGGCGAACGCCCTGATCACCGCCTGGCCGCTGCCTTGCTGCCGCTCCTCGAGCCGGACCTCGGCAAGACCGACCAAGAGATCCAGGCCACCAAGCTCGGCAAGGCCCTGGCCGGGGGCGATGCCCATCTGGAATCCATCGTCGAGCGGCTCCTGAAGGAGGCCGCGGGCACCGATCGCCTGCTGCTGGTCGCCGACCAGTTCGAAGAGCTCTTCACCACCACCCCGGACGTCCACCGAGGTCCCTTCCTTGATCGGCTGTTACAGGCCCTGGAACGCGCCCCGCTCACACTGGTAGTCACCTTGCGGGCGGATTTCTACGGTCATGTCCTGAGTCTCAGTCGAGCATTCGCCGATCGGATCGAGCAAGGGGGGACAGTCAACCTGGGTCCCATGACCCGAGACGAGCTGGCGCGCAGCATCCGGGAGCCCGCCACCCAAGTCGGTCTGCATTTCGAGCCGGGCCTGGAGGACCAGATTCTCAGTGATGTAGCCGAGCAGCCCGGTAATCTGCCCCTGCTCGAGTTCGCCCTCACCGCACTCTGGGACAAGAGAAAGGGCGATCTGATAACCCACGCCGCCTATCAGGCCAGCGGCGGTGTCAGTGGCGCGATCGCCACCCGCGCGGAATTCGAGTACGACCGGCTCTCGCTGGAGCAACAGCAAATCGCCCGACGCCTCTTCACCCGACTGGTGCGGGCCGCGGCCCCGGAAGAGGGCAATCAGGACACCCGCCGCCGGGCCCGGTTCGCGGAGCTGGAGCCGGGCGCGGAATCCATCGTGCGTGGCTTGACCAAGGCCAGACTGCTGGTCACCAGTAACGACGACCCGAGTGTCTCGACTGCCGAGACCGAACCTGAGGCGGATGATCCGACCACTAACCAACAACCGACGGACACATCCGGACAAGGCCCCAGTGTCGAGATAGCCCACGAGGCCTTGATCCGCAATTGGGAGCGACTGCGCGGCTGGCTCAACCAAGACCGGGAATTCCTGCTCTGGCGCCAACGGCTGGATCAGGCCCGGACCCAGTGGGAGCAAGTAGAGAAGGACCCAGGCTCCCTGCTACGGGGCGCGGTACTCACCGAGGCCGAACACTGGTTGCACGAACGGCCCGCGGAGATCAATGCCGGCGAACGGACGTTCATCCAGGCCGGTCTGGACCAACGCACTCGCGAGCAACAGGCGCGTGAGCGGCGGCGCCGAAGACTGCTTGTGGGCATGGCCGCCGGACTCCTGATCGCGGTCGGGACCGCCCTCTTTGCCTTCCTACAATGGGACCGGGCGGAAATCCAAGCGACGTTAGCGCGTGAACAAATGGAGCGTGCCGAAACCGAATCCACTAAGGCACGCAAGGCACAATCAGAAGCCGAAGAACAGGCCCGGTTGGCGCAAAAGGGTGCCTGTAACAGCCAACTAGCGCGGGTTTCGGATCTGTGGCGGCGTGATCCAGACCAGGCCCTGGGCCTGTTGAAGGACAAAGACCGGTGCCCGATCGAGCTACGCGATTTTACCTGGCATTTCTTTTACCGCCTGTGCAGGAAGCGGGATATCGCCACCTTCCAGGACCACACCGGCCTGGTTCGTTCCGTGGATTTCGCTCCTGATGGCCGGATACTGGCCTCAGCGGGCAAGGATAAGACCGTCAGACTGTGGGATGTCGAGACCGGCCAACTACGCGCCGCCCTCCAGGGCCACACCGATTCGGTTACCTCCGTAGCGTTCGCTCCCGATGGCCTTAGTTTGGCCTCGGCGAGCCGGGACGAGACTATCAGGCTGTGGGATACCGAGACCGGCCAGCTACACGCCCGCCTCCGGGGTCGCAATGGCCCGGTTGACTCGGTGGCATTCACTCCTGACGGCCGGACTCTGGCCTCGGGGAGTTGGGGCGGCTTCATTGATCTGTGGGATACCGCGAGCGGGCAGTTGCGTACCACCCTCCCGGGCTCCATTGATTTGTCTATCTTCGCGGGTGTGACCTCCGTGGCCTTCAGCCCCGACGGTCGTAGCCTGGCCTCACCAAGCTGGGGCAAGACCATTAAGCTATGGGATGCCGAGATCGGCCAGCTACGCATCACCCTCGATGGCCATACCGACGCGGTTTGGTCCGTGGCGTTCGCTCCTGACGGACGGACCCTGGCCTCGGCGAGCAAGAACGGCACTATCAAGCTGTGGGATGCCGAGACCGACCAGCTACGCGCTACCCTCCAGGGCCACGCCGACTGGGTTTTCTCCGTGGTCTTTTCTCCCGACAGCCGGATCCTGGCCTCGGCGAGCCGGGACAGGACCATCAGGCTGTGGGATGCCGAAACCGGTCAGTTGCACGCCACCCTCCAGGGCCACACCAGCACAGTTTATTCCGTGGATTTTGCACCCGACGGACGTATCCTGGCCTCAGCGAGCGCGGACGAGACCGTCAAGCTATGGAATGCTGAGACAGGTCAAGAGCATACCAATCTCCAGGGTCACACTGACGTGGTTCGCTTCGTGGCGTTCGCTCCCGACAGTCGGATATTGGCCTCGGCGAG